>JANPJU010000137.1:0-19947 GCA_031425675.1 Paracoccaceae bacterium
GATGACCGAGACCTTGACCGAGCCCCAGTAGTAAGGGTCGCTGAGGACCTTGCGGAAGTTGTCAAAACCCACCCAGGTATTGCCGCCACCCCAGGGCTGTTCCAGCGTGAAGGCCCAGTAGAGGGCTTGCGCCGAGGGCCAGTAGAAAAAGACGAAGATGATCAGCAGCTGTGGGGCCAGCAAGGCCGCGGCGATCCAGCTGAACTTGAAATAAGCGCGGCGCATGGGCATCCCCCGGAAAGAAAAAGGGCGCGACCGGATGGCCGCGCCCCCTGTGATCAGTCCTCAGGGGAAGGATTTGCCGGCATAGGTCTGGGCAAAGCGCGAAAGCTGCTCATTCCCGCGCGACACGGCGGTATCCAGTGCCTCTTTCATCGTCTTCTGACCCGCCAGCGCAGCCTCGACCTCGGCGGTCCATTCGGCGCGGATCTGGATCATGCCACCCAGACGGATGCCGCGGGTCAGCTCGCTCGGCTCGGTCCAGGTCAGCGACTTCATCGCGATGTCGCGGTTGATGTAGGGCTCGGCGGCATAGAAGCCCTCGGCCTTCAGTGCCTCATAGGTCGACTTCGTGACCGGGATATAGCCTGAATTCTCCAGCAGGAACTGCTGTTCGTCCTTGGTGGCCAGGAATGCAAGGTAGTTGGCCGCCGCCTTGTATTCGTCATCCGATTTGCCCGACAGCACCCAAAGCGAGGCACCACCTACGACGGTGTTCTTGCGCTCCACACCCTCATAGGTCGGGATGATCTGCACGTCCCAGGCGAAGGTCGGGGTCAGCTTGTGAATGGTGTTGTGGTCGGCGATGGACGAAAAGAATACCGCACATTCCCCTTCCACAAAACTGTCGCGAGAGGTTTTTCCAGCGGCCTGCGTGCGCAAGGTGGCCACGCCATCGGTCAGCCAGCGCTGGATGTTTTCCATATGCTTGACGTGCAGGGTGGTGTTGAACAAAAGCTCGGTGTCCAGCCCGTCATAGCCGTTGTTGTTCGACGCGACCGGTACGTTATGCGCCATGGAAAATTGCTCAAGATCGATCCAGGACGACGGCGCGTAGGCAAGACCACAAGCCGCCCCCGATTCCTTGACCTTCACAAGGGCTGCTTCCAGACCTTCCCAGGTGACCGGGGCTTCGGTGATCCCGGCCTTGGCGAACATGTCCTTGTTGAAATAGTAGACCGGAGTGGAAGAATTCCACGGCATCGAGAAGAACTCGCCCGACTTCGACGAATAATAGTTGGCGATCCCGGGGAAGTAGTCGGACCAGTCGACCGTCACGCCCGTGTCAGCCATCAGCTGGGAGACCGGGTAGAATTCGCCCGACAGCATCAGATCGGCGGTGCCGGCGTCAAAGGACTGCAGCAGCGTCGGGTGCTTTTCGGCACGGAAGGCGGCGATGGTGTTCTGCACGGCCTTTTCATAGCCGTCCTGCCCCACGCAAACCGCCTCATACAGGTCTTGTGAGGCGTTGAAGCGGGTGCAAGTCTCAGCCACGACGGCACCAAGGTCGCCGGTCAGGCCGTACCAGTATTCGAACTTGATCTTCTCGGCCTGGGCGGTCTGGGCGGTGGCCAGAAGCACCATGGCAGTGGTCGCCAGTTTGAATGTCATTGTCCCTGTCTCCGTCATGAGGGGGCCGCAGGCAGCCTGCGGCCTGGAGGGCAAATGACAGGACAAGGTGACAGCAGTTTGATGGGAATATGAAGTTTTTCTTCACGAAATCATTGGTTTGCAGGCTTCAATAGCACCGACGCGCAAGGCTTGCCTTGCGCGCCAGGCCAGATCATCAATCGGCGTAAGACCCTGAACCCGCGTCCCTGCGCAGGGGTGGATCAACGGCGTTTACTGCGCCAGCCCCAGACCTGCCAGATAGCGGGCGGAAGGGATGACGCCGGCCTTGTCCCGCAACTCCAGGATCAGCCGCGGATTGGCCCCGGTTTCGGCGATCGCCTTGAAGACCGACGGCCACAGGATCGTGCCATGCCCGATCTGCCAGTGCCGGTCGGCGAAACCGTCGGCGTCCTGCAGGTGCACATGGCCCAGACGCTCTCCCGCTGCGCGAATGTAGAAATCGACC
Organism: Paracoccaceae bacterium; assembly: GCA_031425675.1. Taxonomy (GTDB): domain Bacteria; phylum Pseudomonadota; class Alphaproteobacteria; order Rhodobacterales; family Rhodobacteraceae; genus Tabrizicola. Next base: position 2,078 of record JANPJU010000137.1, read on the forward strand.
GGCGGACCGCCTGTAGACCCGTGCGCATACTGCGCGTGACCGGTGTCCACCGACAAAGCCAACGCCTGCCAGTCAAGGGCCGCGCACAGATTGGCGCGGTCCTGCGGTTCGATGTCCTCGATGTTTTCCAGCACGAAGGTTACGCCCATGTCATTGGCCCGCGCCAGCACAGGGGCCAACGTGTCGCGCGCAGCATCGACCATGCGGGCGGAATCCCTTGGATAAAGACCCCGATGGTTGTAGCCCCAGGTCGAGAAGGGCGAATGGATCACCACATGCGTGCCCTTGACTGCCGCGCAGACGTCCAGTGCCTGACCCATGCGCCGGGTCACGATCTTGCGCACCTCCGGGTCATAAGAGGCGATGGTGAACCCCCAGAACGGCCCGTGAATCCCCAACCGGCCGGTATGCCCGTCCAGCAGCCGGACAGTATCGGCCGCAAGCCCGGACCAGTCGCCGTCCAGCACGTCAGCCTCGACAAAGGCCTGCAATTCAAGATCGCGCGGCGCTTCCAAAAGCCAGTCACGGTGCGCGGCAAGGTCGTCGTGCCCAAGGGCGGCACCAAGGATCGGCAGGTCGGGGGTGGGGTGGGGCATGTTCTTCATCCGCTAAGGTTGCCAGACCGAGATGCCCGCGAAATGTAACGCGCGGATTATCGGTGTCTGCAGCTTCCGTGACACTCAGGCCGCCAACGGCTCAATCAATTCCGGGCCCGCAGCGCGGTTGGAGTTCACCGCCGTCGACACCCGAAGCGGTGGGTTCATCACGCCTGCCGGCAGCGGTTTCATCAAGACGGCAGCCCCATGCCCCGCCTCGCCCAGCCACAGCGGCCAATTGGCGGGCTGCAATACCACAGCCTCGCGGTGGTGCAGCCCGGCCATCGACGGTCCGGCATCGGTGGACAGGATGGCCACCGTGTCCACGTCCTGCCAGCGCTGCCAGATCCCGGCCAGCGCCATCGGCTGGCCATCGGCGCGGGTGAAGTACCAGGGCAGCTTTTCACCCTTTTCCCCGGTGCTCCATTCATAAAACCCGCTGGCAGGCACGATGCAGCGGCGGGTTCGCACGGCGTCCCGGAAGGCAGGTTTCGTGGCCACCGTGTCCGACCGGGCGTTGATGATCAGCGGCCCGTCATTCGGCGCCTTGTACCAGCCTGGAATGAACCCCCAGCGCATCGCCCGCAAGCGCCGTTGGCTGCCGTCAGACGTCACGACCGCCACAGTGTTTGTCGGGCAGACGTTGAAGTTCGGCCCCAGCGGCAGGTCATTGCCCGCCACGGCGTCAAACAACGCCGCCAGCGCCTCATTCGGGTGGGTGATGGTAAACCGGCCGCACATGCAGCCAACCATACCCCGCCGGGCAACTACGTGAAAGCGTCGAACGGCATCACTGGCTTTGGCACCACCCTTCCAACTGTGCAGAAGGATGGCGCGATTGCTTCGGCCTATTTCACCGTGATCCGCCCGTCCGTCATCGGCGTGTAAGGACCAAGCCTGGCCATATACTCGGCGGTCACATCCGCAAGGTCCGGGCCGAAGTCATAGGCGTTGGCGGCATCGATGAACATGGCAAACCCGTCGCCCCCGCCGCGCACATAGTTGTTCGACACCACCTTGTAGGTCGTGGCCGGATCAATCGGCCCCCATGCATCGCCGCCGATCAAGACCTGCACATCGCTGATGCGGCTGCCAGCCGGCTGTGCCGCATCGACCGTATATTTCAGCCCCGCGACCTGCAGAAAGCGACCTGCACCCTCTTCGATCTGGCTGACGCCGTTCTCCAGCGCGGCCACAATTGTTTCACCCGTCACCTCGAACGTGGAAAGCGTGTTCTGGAACGGCAGGACGGTCAGAACCTCGCCCATCGTCACCGGCCCCGTGTCAATCGACGCCCGCACCCCGCCGCCGTTCTGCACCGCGATCGTCACACCCTGGTCGGCGACGCGGTCTAGCATCGCCTCGGCAATCAGGTTGCCCATCGGACATTCCATCGCCCTGCAGGTTTCGCGGCTTCCGTCGATGTCGGCGGTGCTTTCGGCCACCACCTTGTTGCGGATTTCCTCAAGCGGCTGCGCCAGTTCGGCGATCCGGGCCAGCGTCGGCGCATCTTCGGCCACCGCCGCGTCCATGATCAGTGGCTCACCCGTCGCGCTGATCACCTCACCCGCGTCGTTGAAGGTTACGTTCAACTCGCCCAGGAACTTGCCATAGGCGTAGGCGGAAACGATGGCCGTGCTGCCGACCATCGTTGGATAAGGCCCTTCTGCCTCGTCCGAGGTGTTGGACAGATAGGTGTTCGTGTGTCCGCCCACGATCACGTCAACGCCCGTCGTTTCCGCTGCAACCCGCTGATCCACCGCATAGCCCGAATGGGAAAGGACAATGATCTTGGTCACGCCCTCGGCGGTAAGTGCGTCAACTTCGGTCTGCACTGCGCCGACCGGATCGGTGAAGATGATGTTCTTGCCGGGGCTGGCAAGTTCATCGGTATCCTGCGGCGTCAGGCCGATCAGTCCCAGTTTCTCGCCGCCCCGCTCGATCACCACCGATTTACGGATCTTGTCCTTCAGGATCGCCTCACCCGACAGATCGGCGTTCGACATCAACACCGGAAATTCCACCGCGTCGATGAACCCGGCCAGCACTTCCGGCCCGTCGTCAAATTCATGGTTGCCCACAGTCATCGCGTCATAGCCCAGCTTGGCCATGAATTCGGCCGTCATCTTGCCCTTGTAATAGGTGTAAAACAGCGTGCCCTGAAACTGGTCGCCGCCGTCGACAAGGATCGAATTGTTCGACCGCGCCCGCGCCTCGGCCAACGCGGTCACCAGCCGGGCCGAGCCGCCAAAGCACTTGCCTTCGCCCGCATCCTCGGCCGAACAGGATGAATCAGAAGACGAGATCTGCTCGTACCGGTCATGGAAGTCGTTGGTGTGCAGGATGGTCAGCGTGTAATCCGCCTGTGCCAGACCTGCCGACAGCGCCAAAACCGCAGTTGAGACATAAAACATGCGCATGAAAAGCTCCCTTGTTGGTTGATAACCCAAGCTGACTCTGCCCAAAGCGAGAGTCAAAGGTCGATTGTCATGACGTGGCGGACAAGTGCATGATGCGCGTCCTGCCGCTTCTTCGTTGACCGGGCGCGCGCCACAGGGCAAAAGCGCGCCATGCTGATCTACAAAATCCTTCGCCGTCCGGAATGGGACACTTTCCGTGCCGCTGGGGAAACCCTGGGGGCGCCCATCGACCTTGCGGATGGCTATATCCATTTCTCGACCGCCGCGCAGGTGGCGGAAACCGCGGCAAAGCACTTTGCCACGCAAAGCGATCTGGTTCTCCTTGCGCTGAACGCCGACACCCTTGGCGCCGACCTGAAATGGGAGCCGTCTCGCGGCGGTCAGCTTTTCCCGCATCTCTACCGCGCCCTCCGGCTGTCCGAGGTGATCTGGGACAAATCACTGCCGCTTGGCGCAACCGGCCACATCTTCCCTGAAGGCCTGTGGTGATGGGGCCCCTTTGCCAAGCTTGATCGAAAGCACTGCCCTGGCCCTTTTGCGCCAGACAGATCCGGAACGCGCCCACGCCCTGTCGCTGATCGCGCTGCAAACCGGTCTTGCCCCCCTGCCCGGCCCGGTCGTCACGCCGCGCCTTGCTTGCACCCTATCGGGGATGCAGCTGTTGAACCCCGTGGGTCTGGCAGCTGGCTATGACAAGAACGCCACCGTGATCGCTCCCCTCTCCCGTGCCGGTTTCGGCTTTCTTGAGGTGGGTGCCGCCACCCCGCTGCCGCAGCCGGGCAACCCCAAGCCGCGTCTCTTCCGGCTGACCGAAGACCGCGCCGCGATCAACCGCTTTGGCTTCAACAACGACGGGATGGAGACGATTGCCGCCCGCCTCGCCGCGAGGACACGTACCGCCGTTCCTGTCGGCCTGAACCTCGGCGCGAACAAGACCAGCGACAACCGCGCCGCCGATTTCGCCAAGGTCCTCACGCGCTGCGGCCCGCATGTCGACTTTGCCACGGTCAACGTCTCCTCCCCGAACACCGAAAAACTGCGCGACCTGCAGGGCCCGGCCGCCCTTGCCGCCCTCCTTGCCGGCGTGATGGAAGCCCGCGCAAGCCTCCCGACACCGATCCCGGTCTTCCTGAAAATCGCCCCCGACCTGACCCCGGAAGACCTTGCCCAGATCGCGGAGGTGGCGTTTGCCACAGGCCTTTCCGGCATCATTGCCACCAACACAACGATTGACCGAAAAGGTTTGAAATCTGCAAACGCTGGGCAACACGGTGGACTTTCCGGCGCTCCTTTGTTCGAAAAGTCCACCCGTGTGCTGGCGCAGCTTTCACAGTTGACCGATGGCAAGCTGCCTCTGATCGGTGTCGGCGGCATCTCGACCCCCGAGCAGGCCTATGCGAAAATCCGCGCCGGGGCATCAGTCGTGCAGCTTTACACCGCGATGGTTTATCAGGGTCTCTCTCTTATCCCCCGCATCGCGAGGGGCCTCGACGCCCTTCTCGCCCGCGACGGCTTTGACAGCGTGACCGAAGCCGTCGGAACCGACCGCTCAGCCTGGCTCTAAGTCTGTTCCTTTCTGCCGAAATATCCCGGGGGTGCGGGGGCTGGCCCCCGCTGGCTTAAAGTTTCAGAACGCCTTGCGCGATCGCACTGGCGATCAGAACGCTTTGAAGGTCATCGTGGTCAACGTCCGCTGGATGTCCGGGATATCGAACAGCTTGGACGACAGATAGTGCCCGGTGTCCTGATCATCGGGGATATAGACCTTGGCGATCAAGTCGTAATCGCCGCTGGTGGAATACATCTCGCTGACCACCTCACGATCCCAGATCGCATCGGCCACCGCATAGGTGGTGCCGGGTGTGCAGCGGAACTGGACGAATACCAAGGCCATCGGACCCTCCCTTTGGCGCTATCCTAAATCGACTGCCGCGTCAGGGGAAGCCTCAGCCAGCGTCAAAGGTGCGGGCTCGCGCTTCAGATCGTCGATCGACAGCGGCGCCAAGGGCCGGGCAAGCCGGTTGCGCACCACCCAGTGCAGCCGCGTCTGCGCCCGGGTGATCGCCACATAGGCCAGCCGTTTCCACAGCGGCACGCCCGCCTCGCTGCGCCCGGACTGCGCGGCGGCGTACAGATCGGGGGCAAAGACCTGAACATCTTCCCACTGGGACCCTTGCGCCTTGTGGATCGTGGCCGCAGCACCATGCAAGAAGGCCGCCCCCATCCGTGCGGCATGCGGGATAAAGGGCTCTTCCTCATCCGGCTTCTCGATCTTGATGATGCTGGCAGCCGAGACCTGCGGCTCTTCTGCCCCCACCACATGCAGCCGGGCAAAGCCCTCGCGGTTGCCGGTGCCAAGATATATCACCTGCGCGCCCTTGATCAGGCCCCGCGCCTCCAGGTCGATTCGTTTTTTTCTGTGCTTCAGCGGCAGCTCGATCCCGTCGCAGATCAAGGGCTCGCCCGGCAAAAGCGCATCTTCGGGCGCACCATAAGCGTTGCGAAAGGCCTGGATCAACCGCACCCGTGTGGCATTGCGCCAGACCAGAACGGGCGAGCGTGCCATCAGCCCCGCCTCCACCCGTTCGGCCCAGACCACGCGGTCATCGTCGCGGGCGCGGGCCTGCACCATAGCCTCAAACTCCTCAAACCCAATCCGGTCATCGCCCAAGGCGTGGGCCAGGTCCAGGATCGGGTTATCTTCGGCCTGACGGTGGATGCGGCTCAGGATAAGGCGGCGGCTTTCCGGCAGTTTGTCAAAGACCATCGCCCCGGATGATCCCACCGGGGCAAGCTGCGCGGGGTCACCAAACAGCACGAGCACCGGAAAAATCTCGCGCAGATCTTCCAGTTGACGCTCATCCAGCATCGAGCTTTCATCGACAAAGCCCACATCCAGCGGCTCCTCGCGCCGTTTCCAGCCCTTGATGAAATCGCTGCCCTTCAGCCCCGCCGCCGCCAGCGCCCCGGGGATGCTGGCCACCGTCTGGTAGAACGCATGCGCCCGGTCAAGCGCCACATCGGTCAGCCCCTCGACCACCGGGCGCGTCCCCGTGCCCGCCAGCCATTCGGCGATCTTCTCGTATTGTGGGTCATAGACCGGAGTATACAGAATCCGGTGGATCGTCGTTGCTGGCACCCCGCGCAGGCGCAGCACCGACGCCGCCTTGTTCGTCGGCGCCAAAATCGCCAGCGTCCGGCGATCCTTGCGTTTGCGCCCCTCATAATCGCCCGAGATGATGTCCAACCCCGCCGCCTTCAGGCTGCGGTAGGCCTCCGCCAGCAGCATCGTCTTTCCGGACCCCGCCTTGCCGACCACAGCCAGAACGGTGGGCCTGCCCTCAACCATCGGTGTGGTTTGGCCGTTGCCAAGGTCAATCCCGTGCCCCGCCAAGGCAGCCGCCAGCCGGTCAAAGGCTTCGGCCTGGTCGTCAGAAAAGGTCAGTGCGGGCAGGGTCATGGGCGTGATCATATCGCCGCCCCGCGCCCGGTGTAAGGCCCGCTAATGCGCCCGGCGGCGGATGAATTGCGGCATCTCCCCGCCATCCTCGGTCTCGGCGTCAATCTCGCGGCGGGCGGTGACCAGCGTTTCCTCAACGTGTCGCGCAAGTTCCGGCAAGTCGTTCCTGCAGGCGTAGTCGTGCAGGTCCGACAGCACGTCGAAAATCCAGTCGTGGCGCATGAACCCCTCGGGACGAACAAGCAGCAGCGGCCCCGGTGCATAATGCCCAGCCCCACCCCGACGATCGGGAAGAGTGAAGGCAAAGCCGCCGGTTTCCTGCAACAGCAGAGATACGCCCATCGGAGTAAACCACAGATTAATGCCCTTGGTCACGGGTTGTGCATCAGGTACGAATACTCGCCTCAAGCGTGTCTTCGAAGGTGCGAAATCCCGTTCTGGGTGCCTGCACCAGGACCGCCATATTCCCCGGTTTGTGCTGGTTTTTCCACATCAGCGTGTGGGCATTCGGAATTTCGGCCCAGGGGAAAACCTCGGACATGCAGGGGTCCAGCCGGCGTTCCACCATCAGCTTGTTCGCTGCCGCCGCCTGTTTGAGGTGGGCAAAATGGCTGCCCTGCAACCGCTTCTGGTGCATCCACATATAGCGCACGTCAAAGGTGCAGTTGAACCCCGTGGTTCCGGCACAGATCACCACCATCCCGCCCTTCTTGCACACAAGAGAGGACACCGGGAACGTCGCCTCGCCCGGATGTTCGAACACCATGTCGACGTTCACGCCTTTGCCGGTGATGTCCCAGATTGCCTTGCCGAACTTGCGCGCTTCGGCAAACCAGGTCGCATACTCCGGGCTGCCAACCTTGGGCAGTTGCCCCCAGCAGTTAAAGTCATTACGGTTGATCACGCCTTTTGCGCCCAGCGACATGACGAAATCACGCTTCGATTCGTCCGAAATCACCCCGATCGCATTGGCCCCCGCCGTGTTGATCAGCTGGATCGCATAGGACCCAAGCCCCCCCGACGCGCCCCAGACCAGCACGTTCTGGCCCGGTTTCAGGTCATGCGGTTCATGCCCGAACAGCATCCGGTAGGCCGTGGCCAGTGTCAGCGTGTAGCAGGCGCTTTCCTCCCAGGTCAGGTGCTTGGGGCGGGGCATCAACTGCTGCGCCTGCACCCTGGTGAACTGGCTGAACGACCCATCCGGAGTTTCATAGCCCCAGATCCGCTGGGTGGGGGAAAACATCGGATCGCCGCCGTTGCATTCCTCATCGTCGCCGTCATCCTGGTTGCAGTGGATCACCACCTCATCCCCGACCTTCCAGCGCTTGACCTTGTCACCCACCGCCCAGACGATGCCCGACGCATCCGAACCGGCGATGTGGTAGTCCGCCTTGTGGCCGTCAAACGGGCTGATCGGCTGGCCCAGACCTGCCCAAACGCCGTTGTAATTGACCCCCGCCGCCATCACCATCACCAGCACCTCGTTGCTGTCGATGGCCCAGGTGTCAACCACCTCAACCTGAAAGGCAGTTTCGGGCGCGCCGTGGCGTTCGCGGCGGATCGTCCAGGCGTACATCTGCTTTGGCACATGCCCAAGTGGCGGCATCTCACCCAGCTCGTACAGGTCTTTCGTCGGCGCGTCGGCCAAAGCAGCGTGCGTGTCCAAAGCCAAACCAGCCTCCATTTTTGATGCCGCGCCGCAGAATCAGCGCGCTTTCGTCGCAGATAACCGGGCATCACGCAACTTTGCAATAGGATGATTGGGTGTTTTTGTAATTTTATGTCTGCGGCGTTGCAGCAAGGTTAGCGCGCCTGCTACACATTCGGGATCGCCGCCGCGTAGAACGCCAAAAGCCGCCGCTCTGACGCGACCGGCTGCAAATCAGCAGTCACCAGCCCCCGCGCCATCAGCGGCCCAAGACCTTCGTCCAAGGTCACATCCAAACCCTCGGGTGGCAGCTTCATCACCGCCCCTGCGGCCGTCAGCCGGGCCACCAGCGCCTCGACCCGCGCACGCAGGTCGGCCCGCGATGCGGCCCCCTCGCCCAGCGCCCGCGCAACCAATGGTACCGGCAGCACCGGCACCACCTCGGCAATCGCAGCCATCAGCCGCACGCCCAACGCTTCGACCGTGCCTCCCTGGGCCAGATGGGCGCGCAGGCTGACCGGCGCACCAAAGCCCGCGGCCGCCGTGCCAAAGCCCTTGCGCCGCCCCGCAGCCCGCGCGACCAGATAGCGCGCTGCCTTCCAGGTGGCCCGCAGTGGCTTGTTGCGAAAGCGCCGCGTCTCGCTTGCTGCGGCCTCCACCAGCACCCGGTCTTCCAGCACCCGGTCATAGGCCAGACCCACCGGCACAAAGACCACATCGCGCCCTGCCGGATCGAACCCCTCGACGATGTAGCTGATCAGCCCCATCTTCGCCGGCCCGACCCGACCGTCAAGGCTTAGCCCGCCTTCGGGAAAGATCGCCTGCGTGGTGCCCGCGTCGGTCGCCATCTGAACATAGCGCGCCAGCACGCGGCGGTAGAGGGCACTGCGGCTGCCCCGCCGGATGAAATACGCCCCCATCGCCCGGATCATCGCGCTAAGCGGCCAGATTCGCGCCCATTCGCCCACCGCGTAGGACAGCGCCGCCCGCTCCGCCACAAGCCAGGTGATCAGCACATAATCCACATTGCTGCGGTGGTTCATCACGAAGACCACCGTGGCATTTGGATCGACATGCGCCAACTCCTTGTCCACCTTGCCCACCCGGACGCGGTACAGAAACCGGCTCAGGGTCTTGGCAGCCCGCGTGGCGAACCCGAAATACAGCGTTGCTGAAAACCCCGGCACGATTTCCCGCGCATAGCGTTTGGCCTCCTCGAACGCCACTTCGCCGGGCACGCCTGTCTCGGCGGCCTGGGCCATCGCGGCTGCAACCACCTTCGGGTCATAGGCCAGCCGGGCCACCATGTCCGACCGTTGCGCCAGTTTGAAAAGGTCGATCTTGCGGTCAAGCCGCGCGTTCAGCCGCTGCATCGCCCGTTCTGCCCGGCGGCGGAAGAACCAGCGCACGCTTGGGAACAGGAAATGCGTGGCAAAGCTGATTCCGGCAAAGCCAAGGATCAGAACCAACAGCCACACCGGAACCGCCACTGCACCGAACATGGAAACACCCTGCCCGAAAGCGAAAACCTCGTCGATGACTTCGTCACTCCTCGGACCCTGCCCCACGACGAGAAGACGAAGTCGAACGAGGAGCGACGCCGCAGCGCAGCGATTGACATTGGTATGATCTGTCGCGTATCCCACCATTGACGCAATAAAATTACGCCAACGACTTGCGAGGCCGAGATGACCCCCGAAAAGCCCTGGCTCTTCCGCACATATGCCGGCCATTCCACCGCCGCCGCTTCGAATTTGCTGTATCGCACCAATCTGTCCAAAGGGCAGACCGGCCTGTCGGTCGCTTTCGACCTGCCCACCCAGACCGGCTATGACAGCGACGATCCCCGCGCCGCGGGTGAAGTTGGCAAGGTCGGCGTCCCCATCGCCCACCTTGGCGACATGCGGGCGCTTTTCGCCGATATCCCGCTGGAACAGATGAACACGTCGATGACAATCAACGCCACAGCGCCATGGCTTCTGGCCCTCTACATCGCCGTGGCCGAAGAACAGGGGGCCGACGTGGCCGCCCTGCAAGGCACCGTCCAGAACGACATCATCAAGGAATATCTGTCCCGCGGCACCTATATCCTGCCGCCCGAACCTTCGCTCCGGCTGATCACCGACGTTGCCGCCTACACCGGCCAGCACCTGCCCAAGTGGAACCCGATGAACGTCTGCAGCTACCACCTTCAGGAAGCTGGGGCTACGCCAGAGCAGGAACTGGCCTTCGCCCTCGCCACGGCCTGTGCGGTACTGGATGATCTGAAGGTGAAAGTTTCTGCGAAAGTTTTCCCCGCAATGGCCGGCAGAATGTCGTTTTTTGTAAATGCCGGCATCCGCTTCGTGACCGAGCTTTGCAAGATGCGCGCTTTCACCGCCCTGTGGGACGACCTATTGGAGTCCCGTTACGGCATCACCGACCCCAAATTCCGCCGCTTCCGCTATGGGGTGCAGGTCAACTCGCTTGGCCTCACCGAACAGCAACCAGAGAACAACGTCACCCGCATCCTGATCGAGATGCTGGCCGTCACCCTCTCGAAGAGCGCCCGCGCCCGCGCCGTGCAACTGCCCGCCTGGAATGAGGCGCTTGGCCTGCCCCGCCCTTTCGACCAGCAATGGTCGCTGCGGATGCAGCAGGTTCTGGCCTATGAGACCGACCTTCTGGAATACGATGACCTTTTCGACGGCAACCCTGCCATCGACCGCAAGGTTGCCGAACTCAAGACCCAGGCGCTTGAAGAACTTGCCCATATCGACGCAATGGGCGGCGCGGTAGCTGCCATCGCCTATATGAAATCCCGGCTGGTGGACTCCAACGCTGACCGAATTGCCAGCATAGAATCCGGGACCACCATCGTCGTTGGCGTAAACCGTTTCACCACTTCCGAACCGTCACCCCTCACCACCGGTGACGGCCTGATCATGCAGGCCGATCCCAAGGCCGAGGCGGACCAATGCGCCCGCCTTACCGAGTGGCGCAACAAACGCGATCCCGCTCAGGTCGCGCAAGCCCTCGCCGCACTGCGGCAGGCCGCCCTGACCGGTGCGAACATCATGCCCCCGTCAATCCAATGCGCAAAGGCTGGCGTCACTACAGGCGAATGGGGCGCTGCGATGCGCGCGCTGTACGGCGAATACCGTGCGCCGACCGGCGTGTCCCAGAACCCCTCCAACCGCACCGAGGGGTTGGAGCCTGTCCGCGACGCGGTGGCGCAGGTTGCCGCGAAACTTGGTCACCCCCTCCGCCTTCTCCTCGGCAAGCCGGGCCTTGACGGACATTCAAACGGCGCGGAACAGATTGCCACCCGCGCCCGTGACTGCGGGATGGAAATCACCTATGACGGCATCCGCCTGACCCCGGCTGAAATCGTGGCCGCCGCACTGGACCGCAAGCCCGATGTGATTGGCCTGTCCATCCTTTCGGGCAGCCACCTGCCCTTGATCCGGGAAACCCTGACGCTTTTGACTGAGGCGGGCCTGTCCCACGTCCCGCTCGTCGTTGGCGGGATCATCCCGGAAAACGATGCGCAAACCCTTTTGGCCATGGGCGTCGCGCGCGTCTACACGCCGAAAGACTTTCAGCTGAACCAGATCATGCTGGACCTGGTCGCGCTTGCCGACCCGGAACCTGTTGCTGCCGAATAACCCCACCTAAGGTTTTCCCGCCTTCCCCAAAGCCCCGCATCGCCCTACCCCTTGGCCAAACCAAGGAAAGGCCAACCGATGCTTCGCCCGCTTCTTTTCATCCTTCTCGCTTTCCCCGCCGCTGCCCAGGACGCCGCAAAAGATGCAGGGTGGCCTGCGGAATTCGCCTCGATCATCGCCGAATCTTCAACCATGTGCGACGGCTTCTCCGTATCACCCGAGGCGGTCAGCCAGCGTGACCTGAACGGCGACGGCACCGCTGACTGGGTTCTCGACACTGCCGGATTTGCCTGCGCTAACAGCTACGGCATCTTCTGCGGGACTGGCGGCTGCGGCGTTGAAACCCTGATCGACGGGGTGCGGGGCTCGCTTCTCCTCCACAGCTGGGACACAGTGTCCGAAGGTGGAGTGATCTATCTGACCGCGCCGAACGACGCGGGCAAAACCGTTCGCTTCCAGTGGACCGGTACCGACTGGCAGCTGCAATGATCCGCGACGCCTTTCTGCTGATGCTGGCCGCCGCGCCCGCGCAGGCTGATGATTACCCCGCCGCGTTGACCAGTCTGCTGGTTTATCACAACACAGCCTGCGCCATCCAGGGTGGCACTCTCACCACCCCGCCCGACGCGATCAGCACCGCAGACCTGAACGGCGACGGACAGATCGACCATATCCTCGACAGCCGCAGACTTGTCTGTTCCACCAACGCCGCGATGTTCTGCGCCGCTGAAACAGGCTGTGAGCTTGGCCTTTTTGTCGGCACCGGCCAGCACACGCTTATCGTCAAGGAATGGTCACTGATCGACGTCGGCCCCAGGCAGCACCTTGTCGCCACCATTGACGGCGACCTGCTGCAAAGCCCAGTCGACATCACCAGCCACCTGACCTGGGATGACACAACCGCCGGGCTGATCATGGTCCCGTCTGACATCTGACAGCCCCTTGCCAACCCCGCCGACCGCAGCCTTAATGGGGTGTGAGGCGGCCGTGCGTCTTTACCAGGGGGAAGACGCAGGAAAGACAGCTTAAAGACGCCGGAAATATTGTAAGATCAAGGCACTAACCTTGCTTGCGAAACCAGGGGACGAAATGACTTTCCACATCGGCGCGAAACCCGGCGACATAGCCGAAACCGTTCTTTTGCCAGGTGACCCGTACCGCGCCCGCTGGGCGGCGCAGACCTTTCTGACTGACGCCACTCTGGTGAACGAGGTGCGCGGGATGCTGGGCTATACCGGCACCTGGAAGGGCCACCGCGTCACCATCCACGGGTCGGGCATGGGGATGCCGTCGCTGTCGATCTACGCCAATGAACTGATCCGCGACTATGGCGCAAGAACCCTGATCCGCATCGGATCAGCCGGGGCTTTGCCAGTGCATGTAAAGGTGCGTGACGTGATCCTGGCGCAAACGGCGTCTACCGTCGGCTCTCCCTCACGTTCGATCTTCAAGGAACTGAACTTTGCCCCCTGCGCGGATTTCGGCCTGTTGTCAGCTGCTTACACAGCTGCCATCGCCAAGGCAGTGCCTGTTCATGTTGGCGGGATCTACTCATCCGACACTTTCTACGACGAACGCCCGGACCTTACGGCCGAGCTTCTTCGCCACGGCTGTCTAGGGGTCGAGATGGAAGCGGCCGAGCTTTATATCGTCGCCGCCCGCCACAAGGCCCGCGCCTTGGCGGTCCTCACGGTCTCCGACCACATCACCACGGGTGAGGCGCTGCCCGCCGATCAGCGCGAACGCAGCTTCGGCGCGATGGTCGAAATCGCGTTGGAGGCTGCCTTCGCCTAGCCGGCCAGAAATGCCGCGACACGCGCGACCGCACTGCCTTTCGGCATCGGTCGCGCGGACCACAGGCGCAGCCCTGCAGACAGGCTAACCCTATGGGGAAACGGGGCAATCAGCGTGCCCCTCTCCAGATGTGCCGCCACCAGCGGACCATGGCCCATCAGGACGCCCGCCCCGTTAACCGCTTCTTCCACCGCAAGGGCGTAAAGCGAAAAGATCGGCCCTCGCACCACGGCATTGACCCCCACCGCCAGCAACCACCTTTGCCAGTCCGTGTCCCAGGCCGAATCTGACAGGCAGGGCACGGCCCCAAGATCCTCAATCCGGTGCAAGCGAAAGGCAAGCGTCGGGGAACAAACGGGAAAAAGTTCATCCTTTGCCACCAATACCCCCCCACGGTCTGCCGGGAACAGGCTTAGGTCATGCAGGCTGCGCTTCAGGTTCGGCGGCGCTTCCAGGGCGGTGATCGACACGGAAATTTCAGGCGCCGCAGCCCGCAGTTTTGGCAAACGCGGTGATAGCCACAGCTGTGCAATGGCTGGCAGGGTGGCGATATGCACCACTTGAGGGGCGGCTTTTTCGCGCATAGCCGCTTCGGCTTTTGTCATAAGATCAAAGGCTTCGGTAAACATTCCAGCAGCCTCCATCCCAAGCGGGGTCAGCCGCACCCCCTTGGCGTGTCGCTGGAACAAGGCCGCCCCCAGCCGGTCCTCCAGCGCCTTCACATGCGCCGTCACCGCACCAGGCTGACCCCAAGTTCGATCGCTGCAAGGGTAAATGCGCCAGTCCGGGCGGCGGCCTCGAAGGCTCGCAGCGCGTTCAGGGGCAGGCGGGTCATGGGTGGTGGCGCGACAGTCATGGCTTAGTTTTCCTGACCCTACTTTTTCGCAGAACTGATTTGCCCGCAAGCTCCAACGTCGACTAGCCTGACAAGAAATTGGAGATTGCCATGCCCCACCTGGCCCACCGCCCCTGGGTTCCCGCCGCCTGTGAAACCTACATGCAGACCCTTGCCGCCAAAGCTGGAAAACCCACGGTGGACGTCGCCACCCGCATCGACCAACTCATTGACCGCAATCTGGAAATCCACGACCGGGACTGCTTTAACCTGAACCCCGCCACCAACGTGATGAACCCCCGTGCCGAGGCGGCTTTGGCGCAGGGCCTTGGGTCGCGCCCCAGCCTTGGCTACCCCGGCGACAAGTATGAAATGGGGCTGGAGGCCATTGAAGAGATCGAGGTCATTGCCGCCGAACTCGCCGCCGAGGTCTTTCAGGCGAAATACGCTGAAATCCGTGTTGGATCAGGGGCCCTGGCGAACCTTTGCGGCTTCATGGCGCTGGCCAAACCCGGTGACAGCATCATCGCCCCACCGGGAAGCATTGGTGGCCATGTCACCCATCACGCGGCCGGTTGCGCGGGGCTTTATGGGCTGACCACCCACGCAGCCCCCATCGACTCTGACGGCTACACCATTGATCTTGCAGCACTTCATGACCTGGCCCATGCCACCCGCCCAAAGATCATCACCGTCGGCGGCAGTCTCAACCTGTTCCCCCATCCCGTGGCCGAGGTGCGCAAGATCGCTGATCAGGTCGGCGCGATGGTTCTGTTCGATGCCGCCCACCAGTGTGGCATCATCGCAGGCGGCGTCTGGGCCAATCCCCTGACCGAAGGCGCGCATCTGATGACGATGAGCACCTATAAATCGCTTGGCGGTCCGGCGGGCGGGCTGATTGTGACCAATGATCCAACCATCGCCGAACGCCTGGACGCGATTGCCTATCCTGGCATGACGGCCAACTTCGACGCCGCAAAATCGGCAGCTTTGGCCCTGACGCTTCTGGATTGGCGCGACCATGGGCGGGCCTATGCCAAGGCCATGGTCGACCTTTCCCAAGCCCTTGCGTCTGCGCTTGAGGGTCTTGGCCTGCCGGTCTTTGCGGCTGACCGTGGTGCCACCACGTCGCATCAGTTTGCCATTGAGGCGGCGGCGTTTGGCGGCGGGCAGGCCGCATCCAAGACCCTGCGCAAGGCTGGCTTCCTTGCCTGTGGCATTGGCCTGCCCATCGCAGAGGTTGCGGGCGATAACAACGGTTTGCGCATCGGCACGCCCGAACTTGTGCGGCGAGGCGTCACGCCGGGCGACGCCCCGGCACTGGCGGCGCTGATCGCCGAGGCGCTGCGATCCAATGCCCCCGAAACCGTCGCGCCCCGCACCCGCGCCCTGCGCGCCCGGTTCCAGGGCATACATTATGTGACCGCTTGACCCTGCCCGGATCATCCCGTCTTCTGCCCTGATCAGGCAGGAGACGGCGATGCGGCAGCGAAAACTTGGGCACGGCCCGCTGGTGTCGGCCATCGGCCTTGGATGCCTGTCCTTCGGCGGTATCTTTGGCCCAACGACTGAAACGGACTCTCTGCGCACGCTTGACGCTGCCTGGGACGCCGGGATCACTTTCCTTGATACCGCGAACATCTACGGCACGGGAGTGTCGGAAACGGTCATCGGCCACTGGCTGCGCAGCCGCAAGCACAGGCCGCATATCGCCACCAAGGCCGCCTTTACCGACGACCCCGCCCGCCGCATCGACAACCGGCCTGACCATCTGCGCGCGGAACTGGAAGGCTCGCTGAAACGCCTTGGCGTGGACCATGTCACCCTGTTCTACGCGCACCGGCATGATCCACTGATCTCGGCCGAAGATCTGGCGGGAACGATGCAACGCCTTCAGGAAGAAGGCAAAATCCTGGGCTACGGCCTGTCCGAAATCGCACCCCATACGTTGGAGCGTTGCCATGCGGTTCATCCGGTGATGGCGGTGCAGAACGAATACTCTCTGTGGACGCGGCAACCTGAACTGGGCCTGATCCAGCTCTGTCTGGCGCTGGGCGTGGCGTTTGTCCCGTTTTCCCCGCTGGCACGGGGTGTATTCGGCACGCCGATGGCAGACCCGACCACCTTTGCACTGACCGAGTTTCGGACAAGAATTCCACGATTTCACAGGGAAAACTGGCCACACAACTTGCTGAAACTGAAAGCCTTCCACGCTTATGCGCTGGATCGTGGCGTCACCCCCGCCGCATTGGCCCTTGGTTGGCTGCTGGATCGGGGACCCCATGTCCTTCCCATTCCCGGCACCCGCAGCGCGGCGCACCTGCAATCCTGGCTGGAAGCGCCCGAGATCGATCTCACCGATGCCGATCGAGAAGAAATCAACCGCATCCTTCCGGCGGGGTGGGCTTGGGGCGACCGGTACGACGACGCGCAGGCCGCAACCGTGGAACGCTACTGCTGACCCTGCGCTGGTGCATCCATCTTGGGCAACTGGCGGAACATCGCCAGCACCGCATCATCCGATGTCTGCTCTGGCACGCCGGCATCCACCTCGGCCCGTGACCAGATCCAGCTCGCTGCCGGGTCATCACGCATCGCCCAGGCTCCGAACATTCGCGCGTCATCGGCGATCAGTCGTCGCGTCAACTGGCGGACCTCTATGTGGCGGTCATCGGCGCGGATGCGGGCATAGGCGGCCTCAACCGCCGCCTCCGGCCCCTCCAGCAACTGAAGGTAAAGGTCATCGCGGCAGATCAAGGCCCCCGTGATCCCATCCCGCGTGTTGCAGCGCCGCGCATCGAACAGGATGTTCGTCAAGGTGCTTGCATCAAAGCCGAAGGGCCGCGATGCGTAAACCAGTTGTAGCAGCATGGGCACATTCCTCCACATACCCCCCCCGGCGCAAACCAGGACCATGACAATATCCAACACTGAATGGCCCACGGACAGGGACCATCCGTAGCGGGTCAGACCACCCGTTCGACCATCATCTTCTTGATCTCGGCAATCGCCTTGGCCGGGTTCAACCCTTTGGGGCAGGTTTTCGCGCAGTTCATGATCGTGTGGCAACGGTAAAGCTTGAACGGGTCTTCCAGCGCATCCAGTCGTTCTCCTGTCGCCTCATCCCGGCTGTCAATGATCCAGCGGTAGGCGTGCAAAAGGGCGGCTGGCCCAAGGAACCGATCAGAATTCCACCAATAGCTGGGGCACGCGGTGGAGCATGAGGCGCACATGACACATT
The DNA here is from genome assembly GCA_031425675.1 of Paracoccaceae bacterium. Classification (GTDB taxonomy): domain Bacteria; phylum Pseudomonadota; class Alphaproteobacteria; order Rhodobacterales; family Rhodobacteraceae; genus Tabrizicola. The sequence continues at coordinate 19,719 of JANPJU010000137.1, forward strand.
CATAAAGCCCGTCCAGCTTTGACCGGTCCTCGATCGACTGGCGCCATTCCTTGGCCGGGCGATTGGTCTTCGTCTCAAGCCAGGGCATGATGCTGGCATGCTGGGCATAGAAATGCGTCAGGTCTGGGATCAGGTCTTTGATCACTGGCATGTGCGGCAAGGGGTAAATCTTGATATCCCCCTTCACCTCATCCAGTCCATAAATGCAGGCCAAAGTGTTGATCCCGTC
>JANPJU010000138.1:0-39410 GCA_031425675.1 Paracoccaceae bacterium
TGCGGCTTCAGGGTCAGCAAGCCGATGAACACTCCAGCTACAATCCAGCGCTGGTCACGCAAGGCCGCAAGCGCCGCAACCAAAGCCGCAAGCCAGAACAGATTATTCTGCCCCAGCATCAGCGTTGGTATATAGGCCGGAGCTAGGGTCAACGCGATCCAGACCGGGATTGATCCTGCCACGAAGGGGCGCACTGCAAGTCCCATCACAGCCACAGACAAAAGCGTGAAAAGCAAAAAGCCAGGCGCAAAGGACATGGCCCCAAAAGGCATGAGGATCAAAAGATATCCCGGAGGGTAAAGCCATGGCATCCATGCTTCGGGCGCCACACCATGGATCGCCGAAAGCCGCGCCATATCGAAGGCCGAAAGCGCATCACCCTCCAAGGCCAAACGCCCCGCGGCCCAGAAAACCCGGTAGTCCACCTCTATTGCACCGCTACTTGCGTCCTGGGGCAGGTTGTACGCCATCAGAATGATGGTCTGCGTAGAAAGGATCGTGACAAGCGCGCCCGCAAGCACGATCAACCACAGCAGCCTGCCACTCAGCGCTCTGACGCGGGCGTCAGCCGTCTGTCGCTCGGTATCGGACAGAATGGAGAGGGAAGGTATCATGCCTTGACCTGTCTCACACCAGCTCAACTGTGTCTGATCGGTTGTCACCCAATTGCCGAAGGCAAAGGCCAAGGCAGACGAACAGCACCGGGGAAACAAAGGCCGCCCCAAGCCAACGCTGATCGACGAGCGCGGTGAAGACGTTCAGCGCCTGCAGCCCACCCCCGATCAGCAACGGAACCAGAAGCAGCATGTGCAGCGGCCGGACCGACAGAATGCCCCCGCGCAGCAGGAACAGCGCTATGGCGGGCATCAGTGCACCCTCGTAATACCAAAGATACGGGGCTGACAGCATGATCGCGCACAAAAGCCCCGCCGCCTTGACATCAAAGCCCACCCGATCAGACCGCCAAAGCGCGAAGACCGCCACTGCCGTGAGCGCCATTAGGCCTAACTGAATGTTCAGGGCGACAACATGATCGACCCCGACAATGGCTAGAAAATACATCGGGCTGAGCATCAGATTCATCGCGATGACGGAAAAGGTTATGTTGGCGCTGTGGTTCGCAACCGTCACGAGAAGCAGGGGCCAGTAGTCCATCCCGTAGTACAACGTCGGCATGCCAAGCAGCAGAACCGTGGTGACACTGGCCGACAGGATCGTCCGCCACGCCCCGATGGCCAGCAGCGCCACCGGGATCATCACCCCTAATTGCGGCTTCAGCGTCAGCAGCCCGATAAACACCCCTGCCATTACCCAGCGGCCCTGACCCAGCGCCGCGAGGGCTGCAAGCAGTGCCGCAAGCCAGAACAGGCTGGTTTGCCCCATCATCACTGACGGAAAATAAGCCGGTGCGAAGGCCATCAGAACCCACACCGGCCCGATCCCCGCCACAAAGGATCGGGCAGCCCAGGCGGTCAGCGCAAGCGACACCATCGCCCAACCGAGGTAGGCCCAGGCAAAGGGCATCAAGCCCAATGGAGTGACCATTACCAGGAATGCCGGTGGATAAAGCCACGGCATCTCCACATCAAGGCCGGTGGCATGCGATGCCCCCAGCCGCGTGAGGTCGTGGATCGCCAAGGGCTCGCCCGCAACGGCAAGTCTGCCCGCGCCCCAGAACACCCGGAAATCATTGCCTAACGCCGGGGTGTCGGGGTTAGCGGTCAGGATGAAGGCGATTCCCATGACCATCGTGATGAACACCAGGGACCCCGCCGCCACCAGACCCGCGGCAACGAACCCCGCCCGGCTGTCGAACGGCGCAAGACGGGCGTCTGCGGCGCGGCGGTCACTGGGGGACTGCAGCATCATGCGGCACGTGCGACCAGTGCCGGTCGGGAAAGCGCTTGTCGAAGGCAAAGCCCAAAGCAAAACAGAACCAGCGGCGGGATGTAAGCCACGCGCAGCCAGCGCGGATCGAAAAGATCAAGGACCATGTTGAACGATTGCAGAACGGAGCCCATCCACAAAGGAACGAGGATCAGGAAGTGAAGCGGTTTCAAGGAAAGAACGCCGCCACGCAACAGGAACAAAGCCAAAGGCACCAGAAATACGGCTTCGTAATACCACAGATACGGCGCCGACAGGATTATGGCACACAAAAGGACGGCCGCCTTCAGATCAAATCCCACCCTGTTCGACCGCCAGACAAGAAACACCCCGACACTGCAGACAAACGCCAGAAACCATTGCAGCGCCCAGGCCGCCGCGTCCGGCACGCCGAAGTATGCAGCGGTGAACGCCATGTTGACCATGTATAACATCTCTCCGATCCACACCGACAGCCTTTCCCTGTGTTCAGCCAGGCCAAGCCCAAGAAGCCGCCAATACTCGACGCCATAAAGCAAGGTCGGCAGCACCAGAAGCGCGACCGTCGTGGCACTGGCCGCAAACACGGTACGCCAGGCGCCGATGGCCAGCAACGCGACAGGGATCATGATGCCCCGATGCGGCTTCAGGGTCAGGCATCCGATCAGCACACCGGACAAGAGCCAACGCCCGTCGCGCAACGCCGCGAGGGCCGCCAGAAGGCCCGCCATCCACAACAGACTGTTCTGCCCAAGCAGGATCGCCGGATAGGTGGCCGGCGCAAGGGCCGCGATGATCCACAGCGCGCGTATGCCGGCGACGTAAGGCCGGAACGCCAATAAGGTCAGGACGACCGTTAGACCCGTCCACATCAGGTAGGCCATGGCGAAGGACAGGTTTCCCAGGGGGGTGACAAGGACAAGAAACCCTGGCGGATAAAGCCAGGGCAAGTAGTCCTCTACACCGGCATCGAAGGTGGAGGCCAGGCGCCCAAGGTCGTGTACGGCCAACGGCTCGCCCGCGGCCGCCAGCCTGGCCGCGCCCCAAAAAACTCGAAAATCCACTGGCATCAACGCGTTGCCGGGTTGTGAGGTTTGGACGAAGGTCACCACAATCATCAACGTGAAAAGGGTCAGCGAAACCACCGCCGTCAGGCCCGCGAGGTAGAATGCCACCCGCCCCGCAAAGGGCCGCAGCCGAGCATCGGCCGCAGCCTTGTCCACACGGGCCTCAAAGATCACACCAGCACCGCGCCCTTGGCCCCGATGACCCCTTGGGTATCGGCATCGCCTAGCAGCATTTCGTTGTGCGGCTTGCCTGACGGGATCATCGGGAAACAGTTTTCGTGCTTTTCCACGCGGCAATCAAAAATCACCGGGCCTTCAAAGCGCAGCATCTCCATGATCGCGTCATCCAGGTCTTTCGGGTCGTCGATCCGGATGCCCTTGCAACCGAATGCCTCGGCCAGTTTCACGAAATCGGGCAGTGCGTCGGACCAGGACGAAGAATACCGCTCGCCATGCAGCAGCTCTTGCCACTGACGGACCATGCCAAGGCGTTCGTTGTTCAGGATGAACTGCTTGACGGGCGCGCGGAACTGGATGGCGGTCCCCATTTCCTGCATGTTCATCAGCCACGACGCCTCACCCGCGACATTGATCACCAGCGCCTCGGGGTGGGCGATCTGCACACCGATGGACGCGGGCAGGCCGTAGCCCATTGTCCCAAGACCGCCCGAGGTCATCCAGCGGTTCGGACCTTCGAACCCAAGAAACTGTGCGGCCCACATCTGGTGCTGGCCGACTTCGGTGGTGATGTAGCGGTCCATCCCCTTGGTCAGGGCCTCAAGCCGTTCCAGCGCATATTGCGGTTTGATGATGGTGGATGAGTTCTTGTAGGTCAGGCACTTCACCGCCCGCCATTCGTTGATCTGCGCCCACCATTTGGTCAAACCGTCCTTGGCCGTGCGACTGCCGCGCGCACGCCATTGGCGCAGCACTTCCTCCAGAACGGCTGCAATATCGCCGACGATCGGCACATCGACGCGGATGACCTTGTTGATCGAAGACGGATCGATGTCGATATGCGCCTTCTTCGATCCGGGCGAAAAATCCTTGATCCGCCCGGTGATCCGGTCATCGAACCGCGCGCCGATGTTGATCATCAGGTCGCAGCCGTGCATCGCCAGGTTGGCCTCATAAAGTCCGTGCATCCCCAGCATGCCAAGCCAGTTCTTGCCGGATGCCGGGTAGGAGCCCAGACCCATGAGGGTAGAGGTGACAGGGAAATCCGTCTCGGCCGCCAGAGTACGCAAAAGCTGGCTGGCCTGCGGGCCCGAGTTGATGACGCCACCGCCGGTATACAGGATCGGGCGTTCGGCGCTTTCGATCAGCTCAACCAGCCGGGCGATCTGGGCCGGATCACCGACCGTGCGCGGCTGGTAGTGGCTGACCTTGATCTTGTCCGCAGGCGTATAGTCTGCGGTGGCGAACTGCACGTCCTTGGGGATGTCGATCAACACAGGGCCGGGACGACCACTCATCGCGACGTGGAAGGCCTGATGGATCGTCTCGCTCAACTTGGCAGTGTCTTTCACCAGCCAGTTCATCTTGGTGCAGGGACGGGTGATGCCGACGGTATCCGCCTCTTGAAAGCCATCGGTGCCGATCATGAAGGTCGGGACCTGACCCGTGAGGACAACCAGCGGGATCGAATCCATCAGCGCATCGACAAGACCTGTCACGGCATTGGTGGCACCAGGGCCAGAGGTGACCAGCACGACGCCCGGCTTGCCAGTGCTGCGCGCATAACCTTCGGCCATGTGAACCGCGCCCTGTTCATGACGCACAAGGATGTGGCGGATGTCATTCTGTTGAAAGATCTCGTCATAGATCGGAAGCACGGCACCGCCGGGATAGCCGAATACAACCTCAACCCCCTGATCCTTGAGCGCCTGGATCACCATCCGTGCACCGGTCATCTGCGTCGACATTTCCGTCTCTCCTTCGCGCAACAAAAAGCCCCCGGAAGTTTCCTTCGGGGGCGCATGGGAACCTGAATGGTCAACCGTTACCGGCCCATGCGCGTCCTTCCTACGATGACAAGAATTCTGGCCATTGGCCCGACCCCTTCATGTTCGGTTGGAACATTAGGGGCCGATATGCCGGGCGTCAACCGGATTTGCAATCCGAAAATGTCGCAAGGGGCTGGCATTTTTGAACTATTGTTGCGGCAGGCTGTCACATTTCGCAACTTTCGCATTGGATCGCCCGAAAGCGAGGCGGCGACGGGCTGATCATGGGCAAGAACAGCCGGACTCAACCCAGTGTGGTGTTGTTGCCGCCACAACTGGCCTGCACCAGCGCGCGTGCGCCGACGTTGGCCCGATCAGCGCGGTTGAGGGGCATGGGCGCAATCTTGTTCCATGGCTGGAAGATAGCAGACGGCGTTCAGCTTGTTGCCGTCGGGATCGCGCACATAGGCGGCATAGAATGTCGGGCCGTACTGCGGGCGCAAACCCGGCGCACCGTCATCCGTCCCGCCATGGGCAAGGGCGGCCGCATGAAAGGCATCAACCGCTGCCCGACTGTGGGACAGAAACGACACCAACGTCCCATTGCCCACAGTGGCGGGTTGATCGTCGAACGGCTGGGTCACCCAAAGATGCGGATCGGGATCGTCCACCCCCCAGGCGGCCGAGCGGTCGTCAGGGTCATGGTCTTCGATGCGCAGATGGCCAAGAGGGGCAAGGATCGCATCAAAGAACCGCACCGCGCGGGCCAGATCATTCGTCCCAAGCGAAACATAGCTGAACATGCCACACCTCCTGCGTACCGGGGTGATTCTCTGCCCCTGCGAGCATTTGAACGCCAGATCGAGCGTTTGGTCGCAACCCGATGGCGTTTTCCTTTTGTTGATAGCGCAAACAACCCTGCGATGCAGGCCAGCGTGGCCTTGTGGTAAGGAAGTTTTACCAAAACAGGGTGGCACGGCGCAGTTTTGAGTTCTCATCTTGCTGAACCTTGGCTAGGGTTCAAACCTCAGATGTGCCTAGCGCGGGTCGCGACGAACCCGGGGGGCCAAAAGTGGAGGAGTACTGCATGGATCGACGCTCATTTCTGACCAAGGCTTCCGTTGGCGGTATCGCCGCGGCGGGTGCGGCAACACTCGCTGCGCCAGCGATAGCCCAGGAAGCGCCGACGGTAACCTGGCGGGTGACCTCGTCGTTCCCGAAGTCGCTGGACACCATCTATGGTGCCGCCGAGACGATGTCGAAATACGTGTCCGAAGCGACGGATGGCAAGTTTACGCTGCAGGTCTTTCCGGCTGGCGAACTTGTCCCCGGTCTTGAAGCCGCTGACGCCGTTTCGGCCGGCACGGTCGAGGTTTGCCACACCGTTCCGTACTATTTCTGGGGCAAGGATCCGACCTATGCCCTTGGTGCGGCGGTGCCATTTGGCCTGAACGCGCGGATGATGAACGCCTGGTGGTACCACGGCGGCGGCATCGACATGATGAACGAATTCTATGCCACGCAGAACCTGATCGCCTTCCCGGCCGGAAATACCGGCGTGCAGATGGCGGGCTGGTATCGCAAGGAGATCAATTCGGTTGCCGACCTTCAAGGTCTGAAGATGCGGATCGGGGGATTCGCGGGCAAGGTCATCGAAAAGCTGGGCGTCGTGCCGCAGCAGATCGCTGCCGGCGACATCTATCCGTCGCTGGAAAAAGGCACCATCGACGCGGCAGAATGGGTCGGACCCTATGACGACGAAAAGCTCGGCTTCTTCAAGGTCGCGCCCTTCTACTACTATCCCGGCTGGTGGGAAGGTGGCCCGTCGATTGCCACGATGATCAACCTAGACAAATGGAACGAGCTGACGCCGACCTATCAGTCGATCCTGCGGGCCGGTTGCGTCATCGCCAATGCCGACATGCTGTCGAACTATGACTGGAAGAACCCGACTGCGCTGAAATCGCTGGTGGCGAATGGTGCGCAGTTGCGGCCGCTGCCACAGGACGTATTGTCAGCGGCGTTCGATGCTGCGGTGGCGACCTATGCCGAAGTGTCGGCAGCCAACCCGATGTTCGCCAAGATCAAGGCTTCGCAGGATGCGTTCCGCAAGGACGCCTACCTGAACGCCCAGATCGCCGAATACAACTACGACGTCTTCATGATGTCGCAGCAGCAGGCCGGCAAGCTCTGACCCAGCCACGGGAGCGGGAAAGGCCCCGGGGAAACCCCGGGGCCTTTTCCATGTCCGGGGCAGGGGCGGCAGATCGCCTCGTCTGCCAACGGGTCCGCGCACTGAGAGTTCCGCGCGTTGACCATGCCGCAACGAAAAAGGGCCGACCCTGCCGGGTCGGCCCTTTGCAATCGCAGCGCTACCGATCAGGGGTTGACGACCGGAGCCTCAAGGTTGGGTGCGCCCAATGCGGGTGCCTCCAGTGCGGGTGCGCCAAGGTTGGGGGCCCCGAGGGTTGCCCCACCACCGATTCCACCGCCAATTCCACCGGGTGCCATCGGTGCGAACCCCGGCACTTTGATCTCGACGGTTGAGGGGTCAATCACCACGCCCTTGTAGTGCATCACCATTTGCGGGAAAGCGATGACAAGCCCCACCATGGCCACCTGGATGATGACGAAGGGAACGGCGCCCCAGTAGATCTCGCCCGTGGTGACGCCCGCAGTCTTGATGCCGGTCACCTTGTCCACATAGGAACTTCGTGGGGCAACCGACCTGAGGTAGAACAGTGCAAATCCGAACGGGGGATGCATGAACGACGTCTGCATGTTCACCGCAAGGATGATCCCGAACCAGATGAGGTCGATGCCCAATGCCTCGGCCGGGGCGATCAGCAGCGGGACGATGATGAAAGCCAGCTCGAAGAAATCAAGGAAGAAGGCCAGCAGGAAAACCAGCACCGACACGAAGATCAGGAAGCCGGTCTGTCCGCCCCCGACGCCAACCAGCAGATGTTCGACCCACACATGCCCGTTCACCCCGTAGAACGTCAGCGAGAAGACCCGCGCGCCGATCAGGATGAACATGACAAAGGCCGAAAGCCGCGTGGTTGAGGTCAGGGCCTGGCTGATCACCGTAAAGTTCAGCCGGTTCTTCATCGCAGCCAGCACCAGTGAGCCAAGCGCCCCCATCGCGCCGCCTTCGGTCGGGGTGGCGATGCCAAGGAAGATTGTCCCAAGCACAAGGAAGATCAGTGCCAGTGGCGGGATCAGGACCATGATCACCTGTTGCGCCAGCCGGGACATGGTGTTGATCCCCATCGTCTTGTCGATCAGCGCATAAACATAGATTGCGATGATCCCGATGGTGGCACCCAGAATGTCGGCATTGGCGCCTTGGGTCTCATAAAGCCAGACGTGGGCCGCATAGCCGACCGCGACCACCGCCGCCAGTGCGACGATCAGTGAGGTCACGCCGTGGCCCAGGGTCCTCGCCTCCAGGGGCAGGGCCGGTACCCAGTTCGGGCGAACCATTGACACGATGAAGATATAGCCGATGTAAAGCCCGGTCAGAACCAGACCCGGGATGATCGCCGCCGTATACATGTCACCGACTGACCGACCCAGCTGGTCGGCCAGAACGATCAGGACCAGCGACGGCGGGATGATCTGCGCAAGCGTGCCGGACGCCGCGATCACCCCGCTTGCCACCCGCCTGTCATACCCATAGCGCAGCATGATCGGCAATGAAATCAGACCCATGGCGATGACCGATGCCGCAACAACCCCTGTGGTCGCCGCAAGCAGCGCACCCACCAGAATAACAGCATAGGCCAGACCCCCACGGATCGGGCCAAACAGCTGGCCCACGGTATCCAGCAGGTCTTCGGCCATGCCTGATCGTTCAAGAACGATGCCCATGAAGGTGAAGAACGGGATGGCCAGCAAAGTCTCATTCGACATGACACCGTAAAGCCGGGATGGCATGGTTCCCAGAAGCGACCAGTCCAGTGTGATCGTGCCTTCGGAATAGGGCGCAAGCCAGACCCCGATAGCGAAGAACAACAGCCCGTTTGCTGCCAACGCAAAAGCGACCGGGTAGCCCAGCAAAAGAAAGCCGATCAACGATGCAAACATGATCGGGGCCATGTTCGTGGCAATAAGTTCCATCATGTGCGATCACCTTTTGCCAGCGATTCCAGTTCTGCAACTTCCTTGGCCAGCGCCGCCCCTTCAAGTTCGGCCTGCTCATGCGCCGAGACGAAGGGGAAAGGATCCTCGATCAGGCCCTGCATGATGGCGACTTTCTTGATGATTTCAGAGATGCCCTGCACGATCAAAAGCGCAAAACCCGCCAAAAGGAAGGATCGCGCCGGCCAGATCAGCAGTCCACCGGCGTTTGTCGAAATGTCGCCGTTGGCAAAGGCGCGCCAGGTGTAGGGGACAAGCATCCATGTCATCAGCAACACAAATGGCATCAGAAAGAAGACATGACCGAAAAGGTCGATCCGCTGGCGGGTGCGCCTGCTGAACATGCCGTAGACGATGTCGATCCGGATGTGTTCATTCTGCTTCAGCGTATAGGCCGAGGCAAGCAGGAACGCCGCGCCGAAAAGATACCACTGGAGTTCGAGAAGAGAGTTCGACGACCAGTTCAGCGTCTTTCGCACGATCGCATTGCCAGCCGATATCAGGATGGCAAGAAAGATCAGCCACATGACTGTCTTTCCGATGAATTCGGTCACGCGGTCTATGCCACGCGACAGAGCAAGCAAGGCCTGCATCCGATAGTCTCCTCCCCTGGATGGTCTCCGGTTGATCCGGGTGACCGTTTGATCTGGTCAATTAATTTGGCCAATTACAGCATATCGCGCTGTCAGGTCAACCCTGACGGGCAGGTCCGAAAGGATGCCCCGAAGGACTGCGGCGCGCAAGCGCAGGTTACTGTCCGCGTCGCATCAGGCCGGTGGGGGGCCGATCAGGTCCCAGCGATTGCCAAAGGGGTCGCGCCAGACGGCAACGGTGCCGTAGGGCTCATGCCGCGGGGCTTCTTCAAAAACGACGCCCGCGGCGCTGAAGGCGGCATGGTCGCGCGCAAAGTCATCGGTCTGAAGGAACAGGAAAACCCGGCCGCCAGCCTGATTGCCAATGGCGGCAGTCTGGCGCGGGCCTTCTGCCTTGGCCAGCACAAGGCGGGGCCCACCGCCCGGGGGTTCGACAGTGATCCAACGCTTGGCACCCTGGGGGATGTCCTCGGTCAGCCGAAAGCCCAGCGTGCCGACGTAGAACGCAAGCGCGCTGTCATAGTCGGGCACGACAAGGGCAAGGGCAAGGATGCGGGAGGCCAAAGGTCACGCCACCCTTCAGGTGCCAGACCATGGATCTTGTGACCGATCCTGATGGCGGCGAAGGGGTTGGCCATCACCCAGGGTGTCCGGCAGGTTTATCCGGGCGACCTGTTCGGCGATCGGATCAACAGACAAAGGGTGCAGATCGGCACAGTGTTCGGTCGGATCACCCAAAGCGCGCCATTGGCCGGCCTTGTAGATCTCAAGCGCCGAAAACCCTGCCTTGTAGCCCATCTTGCGGCTGCCGGGCACCCAGTAGCCAAGGTAGACGTAAGGCAGGCCCGCCTCACGCGCGATGGCGATATGGTCAAGGATGATGTGGGTCCCAAGCGACAGGTCAGACAGATCGGGATCGTAAAAGCTGTAGACCATCGACAGCCCGTCATCGAACACATCGGTCAGGCAAACGGCAGCAAGGGGGCGGCCACGTTCCCCTTCGTGGGCGGGGCGGGTGTATTCAATGACGCGGGACTTGATCGGCGTCTCTTCGATCATCGCGGCGAATTCGAAGATGTCCATGTCAGCCATGCCGCCATCGGCGTGGCGATTGTCCAGATAGCGGCGGAAGAGCGAAAACTGGTCTTCGGTCGCCCAAGGCGACGTGGCGTTGCGGCGCAACCCTTCCGCCCGCTTGAGGATGCGGCGCTGTGACCGGGACGGGGTGAAGTCAGCCACCCTTATGCGCGCAGACAGGCAGGCGGAACATTCGGCGCAGGACGGGCGGTACAGCACGTTCTGGCTGCGGCGAAAGCCTTGCTTGGACAAGGTGTCGTTCAGTTTCTGCGCATGTTCACCTTGCAGCGCGGTGAACAATTTCCGCTCCATCCGGCCCGGAAGATAGGGGCAGGGTTGGGGTGCCGTGACATAGAACTGCGGGGCAAGCGGAAGTGTATGGCGCATCGGGTCCGGCACATAGGTTGATCAGACGAAAGCCTAGCAAGACTGTCACGATCCGCCAAGCACCGTCTGCATTCCCCCTTTGCAGCGATTTCGCCCACCCCGCACAAGACGGGGTGGGCGGTGCGATCAATATTCGCCGGTGCGTGCGTCAGTGCCGGGTTTTGTGGGCAACTTGGGCGTCGCATCAACCGTATCCTCTGCACCCTCGGCTGCATCCTGCCGGGCGGTCGAGCGGGCGCGATCATCCATGAAAGCGTCAAATTCCGACTTGTCTTTCGAGGTGCGCAGGCGTTGCAGGAAGGCCTCGAACGCGGCCTGTTCTTCTTCCAGACGACGCAGGGCCTCGGCTTTATAGTTGTCAAAGGCGTGGTTGCCGGTGGCTTGCGCCGTCCGGTAAGCATGACGGCCAAAGTGTCGGTCCGACATGTGGCTACGGTCAGAGCAGGAACGTGAGAACATCTGTTTTCCCCAGATCATGTAAGCCAGAAGGGCAAGGCCAACGGGCCAGACAAAGATGAAGGCCAGGACCATCGCGGCGATCCAGCCTTTGCGGCCGTACTGGTCAAGCCAGCTTTCGGCTCGCCGGAAGGTGGCGCGGATGCCTCCGGAACGGGCGGTATGGGTGGTGCTTTGCATGGGCGGGTCTCCTGGTCGGGTGATGTGAATACACTTCACATGAACGAAGATGCGCAATGCCGCCCCAAGCTTCAAGGGGCAATGTAAAACTATTTCACATGACCGCTGCCCTTCAACCGTCAAGCCCGTCAGCCGCCGCCCCGCAATGAGCGGCGTTCCGCCGCAAGCCACCATCTTGCCAGCCGGGCCAAGTAGCGCGACAGGCATGAGGTGCCTCTGGCGGGAGTATTCGGCAAAATCGCAAGTCCGCATCGGGCTTCCCTGAACTGCCACAGGAGCCGGTTGGGCGGCTGGCCAGTCCTGCCCGCTGCCATGAAAGGATCGGGAAAGCCAGCCAATGGCACCGGTTGACCAGCGGTCCCCGACCAGCGCAAGCTTTTGCGCATGTCCCTTGCGCACCGCATCACCCGTCTGCCGATCACCTTCGACCCAGCCGTTGCGGCGGATGTCGCAACCAGCTTGCCGGATCTTGGGCGTCCGGCAATCGACCTGCTGACCGCCACCGCCAGCTGCAGCCCCTATCTTCGCGGACTGATCCTTCGCGAGGTGGATTGGCTTGAGGAAGCCACCGCCAATCCCGAAGCCGCCCTCGAAGCGGTGCTTGAGGGCCCCGACCGCGCCGCACCAGAGGCATTGCCCGCTGCCTTGCGTCTGGCAAAGCGGCGGGTGGCGCTCTTGGTGGCGCTGTGCGATCTGGGCGGCGTCTGGCCCCTTGAGCAGGTCACCGGTGCCCTGACCCGGCTGGCCGACCGCGCGGTGCATCTTGCACTGACCGTCGAGGTCGGCGAGGCCATTCGCCGGGGCAAGCTTCCAGGCGCGACCCAGGACGACGCTGCGACCGCCGGCGGTATGGTCGCGCTTGCCATGGGCAAGATGGGGGCCGGAGAGCTGAACTATTCCTCTGACATCGACCTGATCTGTCTTTTTGACGAAAACCGCTATGCCGGGGTCGAACATGAAGCGCGGGCCGTGTTCATCAAGGTGACGCGGCGGATGGCGGCGATCCTGTCGGATGTGACCGATGGCTATGTCTTCCGGACGGACCTGCGCCTGCGCCCCGATGCCAGCGTCACGCCGGTCTGCCTGTCAATGGCCGCCGCCGAAGCCTACTATGAAGCAGAAGGTCGGACCTGGGAACGCGCGGCCTATATCAAGGCGCGGCCCTGTGGCGGTGATCTGGCGGCGGGGCAACGGTTTCTGAAGACTCTTACCCCCTTCGTCTGGCGCAAGCATCTGGATTTCGTGGCGATCCAGGATGCCCATGACATGCGCCTGCGCATCCGCGACCACCGGGGATTGCATGGGCCGATCACGGTCGAAGGCCACAACATGAAGCTGGGCGCAGGCGGCATCCGCGAGATCGAGTTCTTCACCCAGACTCGCCAGTTGATTGCGGGGGGCCGCGACCCTGCCTTGCGCGACCGCACGACGGTTGGCGGACTTGCGGCGCTTGCGGGCAAGCGGTGGCTTCCGCCCGAGGTGGCGGAAGAACTGACCGACCTCTACCGTGCCCACCGCGAGGTTGAGCATCGCCTGCAAATGGTGAATGACGCCCAGACCCACCAGATGCCCGCCTCTGCCGAAGGTATTGCCCGTATTGCCGCCCTGTGCGGGCAGGATGAGGCACGCTTTCGCCATGACCTTCTGGACCGTCTGCAACGCACCGACCGGCTGACCGAAGGCTTCTTTGCGCCCGGTGCAACCGAGGCCGGACCAGAGCTTTCCGAGCAGGCGAAAGCCATCACCAAGGCGTGGGAAAGCTATCCCGCCCTGCGGTCAGACCGGGCGCGGGCGATCTTTCGCAGGCTTCGTCCGCAGCTGCTGCGCGAACTGACGCGGGCAGCCCACCCGGATGAGGCCTTGGTGGCGCTGGACGGGTTTCTTGCGGGTTTGCCGTCGGGGGTGCAGATCTTTGCCCTGTTTGAGGCGAACCCGCCACTGGTTGAACTGATCATCGACATTGCCGGATCGGCCCCCGGCCTTGCGCGCTATCTGTCGCGCAATGCGGCGGTGCTGGACGGTGTGATCGGCGGCAGTTTCTGGGGGCTCTGGCCCGGGGTTGCGGGCCTTGGGGCAGAGCTGACAGCGCGGCTGGCACTCGCCACGGACTATGAGGCGCGGCTGGATATGGCGCGACGCTGGATGAAAGAGTGGCACTTCCGCGTTGGAGTGCACCATTTGCGCGGCCTGATCGACGGGTTTGAGGCCGCAAAGCAATACGCCGACCTTGCCGAGGCGGTGGTGGCGGGCATCTGGGATGTGGTGACCGCAGATTTCGCGCGCAAGCACGGGGCCATGCCGGGGCGTGGGGCGGTGGTGGTCGGCATGGGCTCACTGGGGGCGGCGCGGCTGAATGCGGGGTCTGACCTTGATCTGATCGTGATCTATGACGCCGGCGCGGTCGAGGGGTCGGACGGCCTGCGCCCGCTTGCCGCCCGGCCCTATTACGCAAGGCTGACCCAGGCGTTGGTCACCGCGCTGACTGCGCAGATGCCGGAAGGCCGGCTTTATGAGGTGGACATGCGGCTTCGCCCATCGGGCCGACAGGGCCCGGTGGCGACGGCGCTGGCCAGCTTCACCACCTATCAGGAGACCGAGGCCTGGACGTGGGAGCATCTTGCCCTGACCCGGGCCCGCGTCCTTGCGGGCGATGGATCGCTGGGGGCCGAGGTGGAAGCATTCCGCCGCAGGCTTCTGGCGCTGAAGGGGCAGGGACCGGCGGTGCGGGCCGATGTGGCGGCCATGCGGGAGCGGGTGCAGGCAGCAAAACCGGCGCTTGGGGACTGGGATGCCAAGAACGGCGCCGGGCGGATCATGGACATCGAACTGGCTGCACAGACGGTGGCGCTGCTGTCCGGCAGTCCCGCGCGGGGGGTTGAACGGCAAATCGCGGCGGGCGCGGTCCGTCATATGCCGGAAACGGATGCGCAGGCGCTGCTTCTGGCCTACAGGATACTATGGCGGTTGCACGCGTCTGGCCGGCTTTTGACGGATGGTACCCTGGACATTGATGGCATCGGCGAAGGCGGCCGGGCTTTCGTCTTGCGTGAGATGGGGGCCATTGACACGGCGGCGCTGCAGGCCGGGATGCAGCAGGCAATCACGACGGCGGCGGCGGCGATTGACCGGTTGGTGAACGCCGATGGGGGCAAGCATGGGGAGACGGGCGATGAACCTGACTGAGGCCGACCCGAAGGGTCTGGTGCGCGAAAGCTACCGGATCGAGGGAATAACGCTGGGTGAATGTCGGTCGATCTTCATCGACTGGGCCCTGTCCGTTCCGGCGGGCATTTCGGTGCCCGACGCCGTGCGCACTTTGGTGGCGGAATACGGAGCAGACGTGGCGGACCACCCGATGACGGCAGTTCTGACCGAGGCGCTGACGGCCCCCGACGAACCCCGCCGCCGAGGCGGCCGGGCCGGTCGGCAAGGCCTTACCGGCTGAGGGCGGCAGCTTCGCGCGCCAGACGCGTGATTTCGGACCAGTCGCCGCGTGCTAGTGCATCCTTGGGGGCTACCCAGCTGCCGCCAACACACAGGATGTTCCTCAGGCCAAGGTAATCCGGGGCAAGCTTCAGGCTGATCCCACCCGTCGGGCAAAAGCTGACCTGCGGGATCGGTGAGCCGATGGACTTCAGATACGCCGCCCCGCCCGCCTGTTCAGCAGGAAAGAATTTTTGCACGGTGTAACCCTTTTCCAGCAGGGTCATGATCTCGGACGCGGTGGCCGCGCCGGGAAGGAGCGGCAGCCCCTCATCCTCACAGGCCGCGATGATCCGGTCGGTGGCACCTGGGGAGACACCGAACATTGCCCCCGCCGCCTTGGCCGCCTTCACATCGCCCGGGGTTAGCAGCGTGCCGGCCCCCACAATACCGCCCGGCACTTCGGCCATAGCGCGGATCGCGTCGAGGGCGCAGGACGTGCGCAATGTCACCTCCAGCGCGGGCAGGCCGCCCGCCACCAGCGCCTGTGCCAGCGGCTTGGCATCGGCCAAATCGTCGATCACCAGAACCGGGACCACCGGGGCAAGGCGGCAGATTTCGGCGGCTTTGGCAGATTGCTGGGCGGGGGTCATCGGTTCACTCTTTCAGGCTTGCGGCGGGGGTGGCAAGGGCGGGAGCCTCCGGCGGAAGTATTTGCAGAAAAGAGCAAATCGCAGATCGGCTTGCTCTTTTCAAAAATACTCCCGCCGGAGGCGCAGGTTGATCAAGGGGCGTGCCGGTCAAAGAACCAGCGCCGCCCCGGTATCGGCCGAGCCTACGTTGCGGCGGAAAGCGGCGAACAGCTCGCGCCCGATGCCGTGCTCGTTGGCGGAAAGGTCAGCCGTCACGGGCGTACGGCTGTCGAAATCGGCGACAAGGGCGGACAGGGTGCCCGCGTCCGCATCAAGCCGTACAATGTCGCCATCCCGCAGCCGGGCGAGCGGGCCACCGCAGGCCGCCTCCGGTGCGACATGGATCGCAGCGGGGACCTTTCCGCTGGCGCCCGACATCCGGCCATCGGTGACAAGGGCCACGCGCAGGCCCCGGTCTTGCAGGATGGATAGCGTGGGCGTCAGGGAATGCAGTTCCGGCATCCCGTTCGCTTGCGGCCCCTGGAAACGGACGACGACGATGGTGTCGGACGTGAACTCCCCCGCCTTGAAGGCGGCTTTCACGGCGTCCTGGGTGTGGAAGATCCGCGCAGGGGCCTCGATCACATGGCGGTCAGCGGCCACGGCGGAAATCTTGATCACCCCGCGCCCAAGGTTGCCGCTGAGTTGCTTCAACCCACCTTGCGGGGCGAAAGGGTCGGTCGCAGCGCGCACGATCTTTTCATTCAGGCTGGATTTCGGCCCGTCGCGCCATCTGAGGCGGCCATCGTCGAGTACGGGTTCCTGCCGGTAAAGTGCCAGGCCATCGCCGGCGATGGTCTTGGCGTCGGGGTGAAGCAACCCTGCATCCAGAAGCTGGCTGATCAGGAATTGCAGGCCCCCGGCGGCGTGGAAGTGGTTCACGTCGGCCAGGCCGTTCGGGTAGACCTTGGCCATCAGGGGCACGGCCTCGGACAGATCGGCGAAGTCCTGCAAGTCAAGAAGCACGCCGCTGGCGCGGGCCATCGCGGGCAGGTGGAGGACGAGGTTGGTCGATCCCCCCGTCGCCATCAGACCCACGATGCCGTTCACATAGGCGCGTTCGTCCAGAATCTCGCCTGCCGGGCGGAAGTCGTTCCCAAGCGCGGTGATCGCGGCGGCGCGGTCAACCGCGGCGGTGGTCAGTGCATCGCGCAAGGGAGTGCCGGGATTGACGAAACTGGTGCCGGGCAGGTGCAGGCCCATGAACTCCATCAGCATCTGGTTGGTGTTGGCCGTGCCGTAGAAGGTGCAGGTGCCGGGACCGTGGTAGCTGGCCATCTCGGCGGCCATCACCTCTTCGCGGCTGGCCTTGCCTTCGGCATAGGCGTTGCGGACGCGGGATTTCTCATCGTTCGGAATGCCGGATGGCATGGGACCTGCGGGCACGAAGACCGCCGGGATATGGCCGAAGGTGGCGGCGGCCATGATCAGGCCGGGGACGATCTTGTCGCAGACGCCGAGGTACAGCGCCGCGTCAAAGCAGTTGTGGCTTAGGGCGACGCCAGCGGCCAAGGCAATGACGTCGCGCGAGAACAGCGAGAGCTCCATTCCCGGTTGGCCTTGCGTGACACCGTCGCACATTGCCGGCACGCCGCCAGCGACCTGAATCGTGACGCCCGCCTTGGCAGCACCGGCGCGCAGGATGTCGGGGTAGCGTTCGAAGGGCTGGTGGGCGGAAAGCATGTCATTGTAGGCGGTCACGATGCCGATATTTGGCACCTTCGCCGCTGCCAGCGCGTCTTTTGTTCCGCCCATCGCTGCATAAGCATGCGCCTGGTTGCCGCAGGACAGGTGCGCGCGGACCGGGCCTGCCGAAACCGCCTTGCCCATCCTGTCAAGATACACGCCGCGCTGGTCGGCAGAGCGGGCACGGATGCGGTCGGTGACGCGGGCGATGGTGGGGTGCAGCGACATGAGCCCTCCGGGGATAGTTGCAGAGTGTGTCTAGCAGATTGTGTTAGCGCTAACAAGTCTTGCGGGAGCAACATGCAGCTTCCGGCTTTCGAAAGAGACGGGAACCCGGTATGGACAGCGCATGAATGATGATACCGCAAACCCCCGCCTTCTGCCAACGGTCCGTCTCAAACCCAAGGCCGAGGCGCGCGCGATCCGCCACGGCTTTCCTTGGGTCTACGCTGATGAACTGGTGACCGACCGGCGCACGCAATCCCTTGCCCCCGGCGCGCTGGCGGTGCTGGAGGATGGCGAACGTCGGGTGCTGGGGCTGGTCACGGTCAACACCCGGTCAAAGATCATCGCCCGGATGCTGGACCGCGACCCCGATGCCATGGTGGATCAGGCCTGGTTTGCGGCCCGGCTGACCCGCGCGCTGGCCCACCGGTCGCGGCTGACTGCCGACCCGTTTTACCGGCTGATCCATGCCGAGGCGGATGGCCTGCCCGGCGTGGTGATCGACCGTTTCGGCGATGTCGCCGTGGTGCAACCCAACGCGGCCTGGGCCGAGGCGCATCTTGACGCGCTGGTGGCCGCTTTGGTTGCGGTCACCGGGGTGACGACGGTGATCAAGAACGGTCAGGGCCGGTCGCGCACTCTGGAAGGCCTGACCGAAGAGGTTATCGTGGTGCATGGGCCAGCCCCGTCCGGCCCGGTGGCGGTGCCAATGAACGGGGCGGTTTACATGGCCGATCTGATGGGTGGGCAGAAAACCGGGCTGTTCTTTGACCAGCGCGACAACCACGCCTTTGCCGCCCGTCTGGCGCGGGGGGCACGGGTGCTTGATGTGTTTGCCCACGTCGGCGGCTTTGGCCTTGCCGCCCTTGCCGGGGGAGCGGTGTCGACGCTGGCCGTCGATGCCTCCGCCCCCGCTTTGGCGCTGGCTGAGGCCGGGGCCGGGGCGTCGGGCCATGCCGACCGCTTCACCACCCGGCAGGGCGATGCCTTTGACGTGCTTGAGGCTTTGGGGGCTGAGGGTGCGCAGTTTGATCTGGTGATCTGCGACCCGCCGGCCTTTGCGCCCGCAAAACCCGCGCTGGAGGCGGGCCTGCGTGCCTATGAACGGGTGGCGCGGCTGGCGGCCCCCCTGGTAGCGCCGGGCGGCTATCTTGTGGTCTGTTCCTGCAGTCATGCCGCTGACCTGCAAGCCTTTCGCAACGCATCCGCGCGCGGCATCGGGCGCGGCGGGCGACGGGGGCAACTGATCCACACCGGCTTTGCCGCCCCCGACCACCCGGTCCTGCCGCAACTGGCCGAGACATCCTACCTCAAGGCGCTGGCGTTCCGGCTGGACGGATGAAGGCGGTTCTGGACGCCTGCGTCCTTTATCCCACGATCCTGCGGGAAATCCTGCAAGGGGCGGGTGAGGCGGGGCTGTATCAGCCGGTCTTTTCCGACCGGATCCTGCGGGAATGGGTGCTTGCCACTGCCAAACTGGGCGCCGATGCCCCGGCGCAAGCCGCGGGCGAGGCGGCTCTGTTGCGCGCGGCCTTCCCTCGGGCCCTGACCCGCGAACGGCCCGAAATCGATGCGCGGCTGCTGCTGCCCGACCCCAACGATGTGCATGTGCTGGCCACCGCCATTGCCAGCGGGGCCGATGCGATCATCACCTTCAACGCGCAGGATTTTCCCGGCCATGTGCTGGCCGCCGAAGGCATAACCCGCCGCGATCCGGACGGGTTTCTGTGGGAACTTCAGTCGCATCACCCCGACGCGATGGCCCGGGTGGTTGAGGGGGTGCGCGCCAAGGCCGAGGCGATCTCGGGCAGGCCAGTCGCGCTGAAGGGCCTGCTCAAACGCGTGCGGCTTTACCGGCTGGCGAAGGCGCTGGGGGTCTAGCGCCAAAAATCCTTGAGCAAGGATCTTGACAAATTTCTTCCTCAAGAAATTTGAACAGGGGGCATCCAGCGCGCCTCGTTCGCCTCGATCGCGGCGATGCGTTCGGCGGTTTTCGGGTGGCTCAGCATCCAGGCGGGCACGCCTTCGGCATGGGTGGCGGTCAACGCCCCCAGCTTGCGGAACAACGATTTCTGCGGCCCCGTCCCGATTCCGGACTTGATCAGCAGGGCCGAGGCATAGGCGTCTGCCTCAAACTCATCGCGCCGCGACAGGCGGGCCATCAGGGCGGTGGCAAGAAAGTTCGCAATCCAGATCCCGATGAAGGGCAGGAACCGGTTCAGCACCGCCGACAGCATCACGAAAACCGCGTTCTGGCCGGTAAAGTCGATCATCCGGCGGCGCATGTGGCCAAGGGCGACGTGGCCCAGCTCATGAGCGATGACGCTTGCCAGTTCTTCCGCCGTCACCTCGCCGCGCGCCTTGCGGTTCAGGAACCCGCGCGTCAGGAATATCCGGCCATCCGGGGCGGCAAGACCGTTCACCGGCTCTACCTCAAACACATGCACCTTGATTTCGGGCAGATCCATCGCGGCGGCCATCTGGTCGGCCAGTCTTGTGATGGACGGGTCGGTCAGCGGTTTGGACTGCGCGTCCAGCATCCGTTTGGTGCGCCACATCGAAAAGCGCATCATCAGGACGGCATAGCCGACGGCAAGCAGCAGGGGCATGAACTTGAACATGGGGCAGATATAGTCAGCCTTGGGCGTCTGGCAAAGCCTCTGCGACATCTGTCCGCTGGGATGCCCAAAGCCAGTAGCCCAGCGCCACAATTGCCGCGAGCCCAGCCATCAACCCAAGCACCGACCCCAGCTTTTCGCTGGCCGCCTGGACGTTGCCGGCAAAGGCATGGCCAGTGCCAACATATAGCCCGGCCCAGACCGCTTCACCTGCGACAGCGGCCATCGTGAACCGGGGCCAGTGATACTGCGTGCTTCCGGCGGTCAAATTGACCCATGGACCCAGCGGGCGGACCAGCCAGCGCGATATGAACACCGCGAGCATCCGACCCGTTCGATCAGCGCATCAGCCCGTGCCAGAAGCTTGTCGCGCGCCGCGTCTTGCCGCATCAGCGCCAGCAGCCGCGCCCCACAGCGCCCCCGGCTGCGGCAAGACAGGTTTTCCACAGCACCAGATCGCCGGCCGGGACAAATCCCCCCGCCGTCAGAATCAGGATCGAGGCAGGGAAGGGCAGCGCAAGGCAGGACAGGAACGGGGTCGTCGCCAAAAGCCAAAACCCGTATTGCGGCACCAGCGACAAAAGCCAGTCGGTCTTTCGCCCGGGTCCATCTGGCGCAAGGTGGCGATGGCGGCCTCCACATTGGCGATGATCTCAGCGACCGGAACGCCCCGATCCCTGGCAATCTAGCGCAGTGGTTGGGGATGGCCCTTCACCTGCGGCAGGGGCAGGCCCGCCATCCGGTCAAGCGGGCGGGGGTCAAGGTTCCAGGACCGGTCGACCTAGCCCACGGTCATCCAGCGTTCCACCGCCACATCCTGATGCGTCTGCCAATAGATCCCCACTCCGACAATACGCCCGGCGAAAAACAGCGTCACGGCACATGCCAAAAGGAAGGCGGGGGCCAAGACCGGGACGCTTCCGCCAGATACCGATCATCGCAAGTCCTTGATTCCCTTTGACAGTCCGTCCAGCGTCATTGGCACCATCCGGCCTTCGATGATGTCGGTGATCAGCCGGGTGGACTGGGTATATCCCCATTCCCCCTCGGGCACCGGGTTGATCCACAGATGATACGGCCACTGCGCGACTATCCGGCGCAGCCAGACCGCGCCGGGTTCCGGATTCCAATGTTCATTGGCCCCGCCGGGGTGGGTGATCTCATGCGGGCTCATTGCCGCGTCCCCCACGATGATCACGCGCCAGTCCGGGCCGTAAGTGCGGATCACCTCCCATGTCGGGGTCTGCGCGTCCCAGCGGCGGCGGTTGTCGCGCCAGAGGCCTTCATACGGGCAGTTGTGGAAATAGAAGACCTGCAGATGCCGAAACTCGGCGCGGGCGGCTGTGAAAAGATCCTCCATCACCTTGATATGCGGGTCCATCGAGCCGCCAATGTCGAGGAGGAGGAGCACCTTCACCGCATTGCGCCGTGCGGCCCTTGTCTGCACGTCCAGCCAGCCTTGTGCGGCCGTCGCGCGGATCGTGGCGTCAAGGTCAAGCTCTTCCGCCGCCCCGTCGAGCGCCCAACGGCGCAGGCGGCGCAGCGCAAGTTTCAGGGTTCGCGTGCCAAGCTCCGCATCGCCGTCCAGATTGCGAAACTCGCGCCGATCCCAGACCTTGACCGCGCGCTGGTGGCGGCTTTCCACCTGCCCGATGCGCACGCCTTCGGGGTTGTAGCCGTAAGCGCCAAACGGGCTGGTCCCGGCGGTGCCGATCCATTTCGACCCGCCCTGATGACGGCCTTTCTGTTCGGCAAGGCGCGCGCGCAGCGTCTCCATCAGCTTGTCGAACCCGCCCAACGCCTGAATCGCCGCGCGTTCCTCGGCCGACAGGTGGCGCTCGGCCAGCTTTTCCAGCCAGTCCTGCGGCAGGTTCAGGGCGTCCAGCACCTGATCCGGCGTGATGCCCTCCAGACCCGCAAAGCTGCGGGCAAAGGCGCGGTCGAAGCGGTCGATGTGGCGTTCGTCCTTGACCAGAATGGTGCGGGCCAGGTGATAGAACCCCTCAGGATCATAGATCACCAGACCGGCGGCCATGCCTTCCAGAAACGCTAAGAATTCGCGTAAGGACACCGGCACACCCTCTTCCCGCAAGGTCTGGAAGAAGGGCAGGAACATCGGTCAGCCCAGCAAAAGCCGGTCAAGGACCAGCGTCAGGAACAGACCCAGAAGGCCAAATGCGATGCCGAAGCCGGCCGCGTATTGTGCGATGTCGGCTGCCTTGCCGCCCCGCCGCCGCGCGGTCCAGCCGCCGCCGATCGCCCCCAGAACCAGACCGCCGATCACGAACATTCCGCCCCCATGCGCCGGGGTGGTGCCCCCGCCTTCAGCCGTTTGTAGCGCGGTCGGCAACGGTGGCGATATCGCGCATCCGGTCCTTGACGACGCTGTCAGGCCCGAAGCCATAGCGTGCCCAGACCTGACTGTCGAGGCGCAGCGCCGCCGCAGCCGCAGGGTCACCCGACCGCTCCAACGCTTCGGCCTTGATAAGCATGAGTGTGGCAAGAAGTGCCGCGTTTTCATGGGATCGCACCACCGGGATCGCCCGGTCAGCCAGCCGCAGGGCGGCGAGGTTTTGCCCGCCCGCCAGCGCCATTGCGGCGCGCTGCATGTCGATATGGGCGATGTGAATGGCACCGCCCGGAAGGCCGGCATAGATGGCCGCAGCGGCGTCAAATTCGGTGAGGGCGCGGTCGGGGTCGCTGCCAGCCCACAGACGTGCCACGGCGAAATGGCTGAAGGCCAGGCGGTTGTCTTGCCAGCCTTGCAGGCGCGCGATGGAGAGCGCGCGTTCCGCTGCATCCCGCCGTACCGCCACGCCGCTGCTACGGCCCAACGCGGTTTCGATCGACTTGACCCACGGCCCGGGGATCACCGTGCCGGGCAGGGCTGTGCCGCCAAGAAGGGCTGGCAGGCGCGATGCAACCTCCTCCCGCGTCATGCCGGTGGCCAACTGCGGCGCATAGGTTGCGCGCAGGATCGTCATGTCAAAGCTGGTCAGCACCGAATGAAAGTTGTCATCGTTGAAGACACTGTCGGGCAGGCGATACAGGTCATTCAACGGCCCCAGCGCCTGGGCGAGTTCTTCATGCAGGCAATCGCGAATCTCTTGCGGGCTGGTGTCGGCGGGGATGAAGATCGCTGCCCGTGTGCGCCGTGTGACCAGCGCCCAATCCACCGCATCCGCCCCGCGCATCCGCCGGTATTCGGCCAGAGACGACACACCCGGAACCACAAAACACGCAGCCATCGGGGCCAGACGCCGCAAGTCGGATCGCGGGGCGAATTCGACGGTGATTGTCGCCTGACCGGCGCTGTGGGGCGATATGTCGATCCCGGCCTCGGACGCAAGCCTGCCGATCAACGCGCCAAGGTCGCGCGGGGCCGAAGGCGGAACCGACCCTGTCATCGCGACGGTGATCGGACCGTCAAAGCGGCTGAACACCTCAAGCCCGCGACCGCTTTCCATCGCGAAGGTCAGGTCCATGAAATCCCTTGCCAGGGAGGACCCACCGCCCCCGCCCAAAGCCAGCCTGTCCGAACCTGTGCCAAAGCCGATGCCAACCTCAGCTGACGGGACGTTTTTGGACACCTGTGCAGGTGGCGCGCAGGCACACAGCGCGCAAAACGCGACAAGAAGGTACGGCAGGCGCATGGCAGGACCTGATATGACAACGCCCCGGCAGAAGGGCATGGTAATTGTCGACCGCCGGTCAAGCGAGAGTCAATTCCGTAAAAACCACGATTTTTCCGCACACTACCCCTCGCGGTTGAAGTGATCGCTGGAACCAGATTTATCCAAAGGCTTCACGGATTGTTACAGGTGTGTCGAAAGCCTGACTGTTTGCCGTGGGTTCGGGGATGGAACGGTTGATTCGCGTTGCCCTGAACCAGTAGAGCATATTACCTATAAGAAATATAACTACTGGGTGATTCTATGACCGATTCCCTGTCCCGCACCTTTCTGGCGCTGGCCGATCCCACCCGCCGCGCGATTCTGGCGCAAATCGCGGATGGCGCACAGACGGTCACCGTGCTTGTCGCGGCCAACGGGTTAAGCCAGCCCGGAATCTCCAAGCATCTGAAAGTGCTGAAAGAGGCGGGCCTGATCCGGCGCGAACGTGTCGCCACGACCCGACCGGTGCATCTGGATGCGGCCGGGCTGCAAAAGGCGGCGGGCTGGATCGACCACTATCGCCGACACTGGGAAGGCGCGTTTGACCGGATGGATACATTGCTTCAACGGCTGCAAGCCGAGGAGGTGAAGAATGGACGACAATAGCGCCAATGCCTTGCGCCTTACGCACCGTTTCGCCGGGCCGCCTGCGCTGGTCTGGGCAGTCTGGACGCGACCTGAACTGATCCGGTCCTGGTTCGGATCATCGCACGGCTTTCGCGCCCATGACATTGCGGTGGACTTGTCACCCGGTGGCCGCTGGTCCTTGCGAAAGGTCAAAGGGGCGGTAACCGAACGTGTCGGCGGCACCTATCATGAGGTCGAACCGAAGCAGCGTCTGGCGTATTCCTACCATTTCGAAGGGACTGAGTTTTTCTCCACCATTTCCATCAACCTGACGCCCGACGGCGACGGCACGCGACTGCACTTCCTGCAGACCGGATTTCCCGGCGCGCCGGCCCGTATCGAGCATGAACGCGGCTGGCCGCAAGCGATCCGCGTCATGGGCGAGGCGCTGTTGGCCATGCACGGGATCGGCAGCCTGTGGCCGACCATTCCCGAAAAACGCCAAATCGACGACGTGGCGCAGAACCTTGAAGCCGCCCGCGCGCGTTTGTTTGGGGAAGGTGCCAAATGACCCATCCGAACCTGCTGGCGATTGAGCGTCATTTCAACGCCGCCCCGGCCTTTGTCTTCGGCCTGTGGTCGCACCCTGCGCTTGTGGCGTCCTGGTGGGGGCCGGAACAGCACCACCTTGCCACTTGCGAGATCGACTTCCGCCCCGGAGGCAACTGGCGTTTCAACATGGAAAAGGACGGCAAGGCGCATTGGGCGCACGGTACCTACCATGAGATCGTGCGAGATGAGCGGCTGATGTTTTCGTACCGTTTTCCGATGTTTGCGGTGCAATCCATCGTCTCTCTCCGCTTTGTGGCAGAGGGCGACGGGACGCGGCTGCATTTCCTGCAGACCGGATTCCCGAATGAAGAGCACTATACAGGTCACAAGGGCGGCTGGACCTCGACCTTCTTGATCCTGGAAGACCTGCTGTTGAAGCTGCATGGCATCGGCTCGGTCTACCCGTCCCTTCCGCAGCACAAGATCAGCGCTGTTGCGGAAGATCTGGCCGCGGCGCGGCGGCGCCATGATGCGGGGGTCTAGGCAGCGCCTCGCCCAGGGAAAGCTCGTCTAGCACTTCGTGCACTCCTCGCAAGCCGCACTGACGCGTGCGCGAAGTGCTCGAGAAAGTTCTCCCCAAGCGGGACGCTATCTTTGCCCCCGCGCCATGAAGGCCAGCCGTTCGAACAATTGCACATCCTGTTCGTTCTTCAGCAATGCGCCATGCAGCCGGGGCAGGGCGTTTTTCGGGTCCTTCCGCAGATCCTCGGGCGCAAGGTCCTCGGCCAGCAGCAGGCGCAGCCAGTCCAGCACCTCGCTGGTGGAGGGTTTCTTCTTCAGGCCCGGCACCTCGCGCAGGTCGTAAAACTGGGTCAGGGCGGCGGTCAGAAGTTGGTCTTTGATGGCCGGAAAGTGCACCCGAACAATGGCGGCAAGGGTCTCGGGATCAGGAAAGCGAATATAGTGAAAGAAGCACCGGCGCAAAAACGCATCCGGCAGTTCCTTTTCGTTGTTCGACGTGATGATGACCACCGGGCGCAGGTTCGCGCGGATCGTCTCACCGGTCTCGTAGACATGAAACTCCATCCGGTCGAGTTCTTGCAGCAGGTCATTGGGGAATTCGATGTCGGCCTTGTCGATCTCGTCGATCAACAGGACAACGCGACCCACGGCTTCGAACGCCTGCCACAGCTTGCCCTTGCGGATATAGTTGCGCACGTCGTTAACCCGCGCATCGCCAAGCTGGCTGTCCCGCAACCGGCTGACCGCATCGTATTCGTAAAGGCCCTGCTGCGCCTTGGTTGTGCTTTTCACATGCCATTCAATCAGCGGCAGGCCCAAAGCGCCCGACACCTGCCGCGCAAGTTCGGTCTTGCCCGTCCCCGGTTCGCCCTTCACCAGCAAGGGTCGCTGCAGCGTGACCGCGGCATTGACGGCAACCGTCAGGTCACCCGTCGCGATGTAGCCGTCAGTTGACGAAAATTTCATTGCGTTCTCAACATCCTGTTTGCAGTCCTTACACAAACCCTACCTAGGCCAAGAAAATGTCGCAACCGCTAGTGACATTGTCCCGGCCTTGGGCTAAATGCCCGGCATCGGAGGCGCGTCATGACAGAAGCCCACCTGTCGGAGCGATCCGGCGCAGAGGAGAGAGTGTCAATGAAGGCTGAGGTTTTTCTGCCCGACGACTATCGTCCCGCCGAGGACGAACCCTTCATGAACGACCGCCAGCTGGAATACTTCCGCCGCAAATTGCTGGTCTGGAAGCAGGAGTTGCTGGACCAGTCGGCTGAAACCATCGACAGCCTGCAAGACAGCGGCCGCAATGTCCCCGACATCGCCGACCGCGCGTCCGAAGAAACCGACCGCGCATTGGAACTGCGCACCCGGGACCGTCAGCGCAAGCTGGTCGGCAAGATCGACTCCGCGATCCGCCGGATCGAGGCTGGTGAGTTCGGATACTGCGAAGTGACGGGCGAACCGATCAGCCTGAAGCGTCTTGATGCCCGGCCCATCGCCACGATGACGCTGGAAGCCCAGGAAAAGCATGAGCGGCGCGAAAAGGTGCACCGCGAAGACTGACCGCCCGGCGGCGTGTGACAGGAATTGCGCCGGGCCATAGAGGTCCGGCGTTTTCATTCGCGGGGGGGCGGGATGAGCCTGATTGGCCAGACGGTGACGGTGATCGGCGCAGGCGTGGCGGGGCTTGCCGTGGCGCGCGCTTTGGCCTTGCGCGGCGCATCCGTCACCGTGCTGGAACAGGCCGATGCCATCCGCGAGGTTGGGGCGGGAATCCAGATTTCTCCCAACGGCGCTGCGGTCTTGGCGGCGCTGGGGCTGCAGGGGGCGCTTGAGGCGGCCGCCACACGGGCCACGGCGGTGCAACTGGTGGACGGGCCGACCGGTCACCCGGTCGCGCGGCTGGATCTTGCACGCCTGCGACCGGGGCAGGGGTATCATTTCCTGCACCGGGCCGATCTGATCGCGCTTTTGCTGCTGGGTGCGACCGAGGCAGGGGTGACCCTGCGCCTGCTGTCCCGGACCCTTACCGTTGAGCTTGATGGCCCGCGCCCTGCTGTGCTGCTGGACGGGGGCGAGCGGGTCGAAACCTCCCTTCTGATCGGGGCCGACGGCCTCCATTCCCGCCTCCGCGCCGCGCTGAACAGTGAGGCCGCGCCCTTTTTCACCGGCCAGGTCGCCTGGCGCGCGGTGATCCCTTGCGAACCCGATGCCGCCCCGGTGGCCGAAGTGCATATGGGCCCGGGCCGCCATCTGGTCAGCTACCCATTGCGCGGTGGCACCCTGCGCAACATCGTCGCCGTCGAAGAGCGCATCAGATGGGCCGAGGAAAGCTGGACCTTGCGCGATGATCCGATGGACCTGCGCCTTGCCTTTTCAGGCTTCGCGCCCCGGGCGCGCGGCTGGCTGGACAAGGTTGAAGACCCGTGGCTGTGGGGTCTTTTCCGCCATCCGGTGGCGCAGACCTGGACCCGGACACTGCCCCAAGGCGCTGTGGCGATTCTCGGCGATGCGGCCCATCCGACGCTGCCCTTTCTTGCCCAGGGTGCAAGCATGGCGCTGGAGGATGCCTGGGTGCTGGCTGCGATGCTTGCCTCACACGACACTCTCGGGGCGGGACTTTCGGCGTATCAGGTCCTGCGCAAACCCCGCACGACCCGCATCGTTGCCGCCGCAAACGGCAATGCGCGGGCCTATCATCTGTCTGGCCTGCCAAGGGTGGTTGGCCATGCCGGACTTCGCCTTTTGGGTCGCCTATCGCCAGGCACGATGCTGTCAAGGTTCGATTGGCTTTATGGGCACGACGTCACGGCTGGGTAACCACGGCCGGGTAACATCGTCCCTCCGCCGACCTTTCCCAATCCTGCGGCCAAGTTTGGCGACTTAGGCCGCCAGCCGAAGCCAGACCGGCACATGATCTGACGGTTTGTCACCCCCACGCACAGCTTTGTCGATACCCGTCTCCTCCAGCCGGTCAGCGGCCTGCGGGCTGAGCAGAAGATGGTCGATGCGGATGCCGTTGTTGCGTTCCCACGCGCCGGCCTGATAGTCCCAGAAAGTATAGACGCCCGGACCAGCGGTCCGCGCGCGGATGGCATCGGTCAGGCCAAGGTTCAGCATCCGGCGAAACGCCTCACGGCTTTGCGGCAGGAAAAGCGCGTCGGTGACCCAGTTTTCCGGCCTTGCGGCATCCATGGCCTGCGGGATCACGTTGTAATCGCCAAGGCAAACGAAGGGCTCTTCGCTGGCCAGAAGGTCGCGCACCCGCGTCTCCATCCGGTCCATCCAGGCCAGTTTATAGTCATATTTCGGCCCCGGCGCCGGGTTGCCGTTCGGCAGGTATAGGCAACAGACCCGGACCGGGCGGCCTGCATCCACCACCGCCTCGATCCAGCGGGCCTGTTCGTCGCTGTCATCGCCCGGCAACCCGCGCCGGATCTCGCTCAAGGGCAGCTTTGACAGGATCGCCACGCCGTTGAAGCCCTTTTGTCCGTGGGTTTCCACGCGGTAGCCAAGGCCTTCGAACATCTCGCGCGGGAAGGTGTCATCGACCGACTTGATTTCTTGCAGGCACACCACATCCGGCACGGCGCTGGCCAGCCAGGCGGGCAGCGCGTCAATCCGGGCCTTGATGCCGTTGATGTTGAAGGTGGCAAGTTTCATCGGGTAACCCTCCGCTTGACCCATTTAGGCCCGCGAGGCCGCCATGTTCAAGCAGTCTGGCGCAGGGGCAGGGTGGCTGCGCGCAGCCACAACGCATCCAGCCGGTCAAGTTCTGCGGGGTCGAAGGCATGCGCCTCCTCCCAGTATCGCCCCGATGGGACAAAGTATCCCAACGCCGCCTCTGCCTCCAGCGCGGCACCGGCAAGGTCCGGGCAAAACGCACGGGGCCGGGCATGGGCCGCCGCCGCCCGGGTGACGCGCGGGAAGATCAGACGCGATGGCCCGGTGGACAGGTTCACCGCGGCGCACCCCTGCATCGCCGCCAGCACTATCAGACGCGCCGACTTCGCCTCAAGCGACCGCAGGGTGATGTCCTTGCGCAAGGGGTCGGGCGCGCCCGAGCCGTAGAAATGGGTCTTGCCGGTGGCAGCATAGTGCATGTCGCAGCCAAAGGCCGCCAGCACGCTGGGCCGCAGCGCATGCAGCGCCCAGTAGCCCGCGGTAAAGGCCATCGTTGCCCCGGCATAGACAAAGCCGCCCAAAGCGTTTTGCGCTGGCACGAAGGCGTCTTCGGTCACCAGTGTCTGGCCAGCACTCGCAACAGGACGCCGGTCTTGCGGGAAGTCCCAGGGAAACACCGCCGCATCCCAGTCAGGCCGCACCCGCCAGGCGTTGTTGATCGCAACCACCCGGTCAAACGGAGCACGGGGCCAGAGGGCTGCTTCCGCAACCAGGGGCGCCGATCCCAGCATCAAGACAGTCGTCATCCGGCATCCCCTGCAACCTGTCGCCGCAGATAGTGCGCCAATGGACCCGGACCACCGCTATTTCCGCCCCGAAGCGAAAAATCAGATTGAGAAGGACGTGCCGCAGCCGCAGCTTGAGGTGGCGTTTGGGTTCTGCACGACAAAACGCGCGCCGATCAGTTCATCGGTGAAGTCGATCACCGCATTGGCCAGAAAAGGCAGGCTGACACTGTCAACCAGCACCTTCTGCCCGTTCTTTTCCAGCACCAGATCATCCGACCCGGCGTCATCCAGCCGGATGTCATACTGAAACCCCGAACACCCGCCGCCATCAACCGCCACGCGCAAGGACTTCACCTCGCCCGTCAGTTCCGCAATCTCGGCAAGCCGGGCAAAGGCCCGGTCCGTCACTTTTGGGGGAAGCGTCAGTTCCATGGCTGTTCCTGTATCCTTCCGCGCATGGGTTGAATATAGGTCACCCAATCGCCGCGAACAAGCCGAGGTCTTGATGCTGCAACCCTATGCCTGTCAGCCCGACGCATCGCGCGGCCGGCGCTGTCCAGAACGGCTGTCCTCGTTCCGCTCGCCCTTCCAGCGTGACCGTGACCGGATCATCCATTCCAGCGCCTTCCGCCGGTTGAAACACAAGACGCAAGTGTTTGTCGAACATGAAGGCGACTACTACCGCACCCGCCTGACCCACACGATCGAGGTGGCGCAGGTTGCCCGCACGATCGCCGGGGTCCTTGGCCTGAACACTGACCTCGCCGAAGCGGTCGCCCTGGCCCATGATCTGGGCCACACCCCCTTTGGCCATACCGGAGAGGATGCGTTGGAGCGGCTGATGGCACCCTTTGGCGGCTTTGACCACAACGCGCAGGCCCTGCGGATCGTGACCCGCCTTGAACGGCACTACGCCGATTTTGACGGGCTGAACCTGACCTGGGAAACGCTGGAAGGCATCGCCAAACACAATGGCCCGGTGATCGGCCCGAATGCTGACAAGAAACATGAAGGCCCCTTGTCCTATGCCCTGGCTGAGGTGAATGCCGAATGGGACCTGCGCCTTGACACCCACGCCAGCGCCGAAGCACAGGTGGCCGCCATCGCCGACGATGTGGCCTATTCGCACCACGACCTGCATGACGGCCTGCGATCCGGCCTTTTCACCGAGGCTGACCTGATGGAACTGCCCGTCACCGGCCCCGCCTTCGAAGAAGTGGACCGCCTTTACCCCGGCCTTGAAAAGATGCGCCGCCGGCATGAAGCCTTGCGCCGGGTCTTTGGCCGGATGGTCGAAGATGTGATCGCGGTGGCCCAGAACCGGCTGACAAGTGCCCAGCCGAAATCGGTCGATGACATCCGCCAGCTTGGCACCACGGTGATCCGCTTTTCCAAGCCGCTGTTCCAGGACCTCAAGGCCGTGCGCAGCTTTCTCTTCCACCGGATGTACCGTGCCCCGAGTGTGATGGCCGTCCGGGCGGAGGTCACGCAAATGCTGGATGACCTTTTTCCGCTGTTTCTGCACGACCCAACCCTTTTGCCACCTGAATGGCAGGCCGACGTGCAATCCGCCACCGAAGAGACCCAGCTGGCCCGCGTCATCGCGGACTATGTCGCCGGAATGACGGACCGCTTCGCCATTCAGGAACATCAGCGGCTGTGCGGGTTCGGGGCCTGATCTGCTGGCCCCGGCACCCGGCTGATCTGTCTGAAGCCTCCGGCGGGAGTATTTGGAAAATGAGCAAGTGCAATTGCTCTTTCCTCAAACACTCTCAAGGGGTTTGGGGACAGGATGTCGCCATCACCGAAGGCGATCAATCGCGCCGCAATGCCGCCGCGACCCACACGCCCGCCAGCGCCAGTGAGATCAGGACATTCCAACCGGCCATCGAGATGCCAAGCATGGACCATGCAATCGCATCGCAACGCACCGGGGCAGCCACATCAATCGCCGGGTTCAACAGATCCGCCGCCGAGATGCCCGCGATCGACCCCGCCGTGCAGGACGCAAGGCCAGCCCACCAGGCTTGCTCAACGCCCACATGGAAGACCCCGATGCCCGCCGTGGTCAGCGCGGCCAACGCGCCAAGCCATGCCAGTCCACGCCAGCCGCTCGCCAGCGCGACCGCGCCGATCAGCAGGGCCACCGCATGTGGCCAGCGTTGCCACAGGCAAAGCTGGCAGGGCGCCATGCCGCCAAGGTGCTGAAAGGCGAAGGCCCCGGCCAAAAGCCCCGCCGAACCAAGCGTTGCGATCACAGTCAGGGAAGCGCGGGTCAGGTTCATCGGGGCAGGGCCTTTGCGGTCAGGTTGGGGATGTCGGGCGCGACCATACGCCGGTCGGATGCCGGGGGAAAGTCATGCCGGCGCGGGCAGGATTGGTGCTTTCGGCAGGGGTCGGTTGCGGGTAGTCTGTGCCTGTCGCGCGCGCGCCCCAGGACTGTAAGCCTGAAAGAATCATGCGCCCCGCACGCACAGGTAACCTATCGCTGCCTGCCCCGGCCCCGGGACACAGGCGATCCGAACGGGAGTGGGACGATGGACTGGAAAGGTCGGCGCGGCAGCTCGAACATTGAAGACCGGCGCCGTGTGGGCGGGGGTGGTGCCGCGCGAGCGGGTGGAGTTGGCGGGGTCGGGCTGGTCGCAGTCCTGCTGATCGGCTGGTTCCTTGGCATCGACGTAAGCCCCCTTCTGCAGGACCAGTCCGCCACCGGCCCTGCCACCTCAACCGCCGAACTGACCGCCGAAGACCGCGCCGAGGGTGAGTTCGTGTCCGTCATCCTCGCCGATACCGAGGAGATCTGGTCCCGTGTTTTCCAGGATCAGCTGGATCGAAGCTACCGCCCCGCGACACTGGTCCTGTTCAAGGACGGAACGCGATCGGCCTGCGGCGGTGCCTCCGAGGCCACCGGGCCGTTCTACTGCCCGGCGGACCGCAAGGTCTACCTTGACACCAGTTTCTTCACCACGCTGTCACGCCGGCTTGGTGCAGGGGGTGATTTTGCCGCTGCCTATGTGGTGGCCCATGAAATCGGCCATCACATCCAGAACGAACTTGGCATCCTCGGGGAAGCGAACCGCATTCGCCAGCAAGTCAGCCAGGAAGAAAGCAACGCCATTTCGGTTCGGGTCGAACTGCAGGCAGATTGCCTTTCGGGCATCTGGGCGCGCGAAGCATCGGAAACGCTGGGGGTGGTCGAAAAGGGCGACCTTGAAGAAGCGGTCAACGCCGCGCGCCAGATCGGTGACGACACCTTGCAAGCCAATGCAGGTCAACGCCCGATGCCGCATACCTTTACCCATGGCACTTCGGAACAGCGGTCGCGCTGGTTCATGATCGGCCTCAACTCGGGCCTTCTGGCTGATTGTGACACCTTCGCCGCCACACGCCTTTAAGACATGACCGGATTGACGACCCGCGCAACCTTGACTAAACGGTCGTCCGTGGCCCGAGTGGTGGAATGGTAGACGCAGGGGATTCAAAATCCTCCGCCGCAAGGCTTGCGAGTTCGAGTCTCGCCTCGGGCACCACACTTTCGAATCAGCCTGATGCGCGCGCAGTGGCAAGGGTGATTTCTGGCACGTTGATTCGATCGCGGTAGAGTCAAATGTTGCCAGTTTGTGCCAATTTGCACTGACCATACAACAACCGGAAACACTGGTTTTTGCCTGTGCAGCGAACACGCGATTTTTTCTCGTGCAGCAGGGTTCTACCGTCAGTTGCGCCCATGCCGTATCCGCTATGTCTTATTCCTGCCATATCGGCGCAACCGGGCCGAGATAAGCGTTAAAGATAAGGGCTTTAGATGACACGCGCGCGCCCTGCCGGCGGCTTCCGTCGCATGTCATGGGAAAGCCGTCGGCAGGGCGGGCCATCGACCCTCGCGTTGCGGATGTGCTGCCAAAGGTTAACGATATCCTGCACACCAGTTTTTATTTTCAGAATCTGAGGAAAACAAGTACTTAAGCTTGGAAACGTCTGGGTTATGCAGACGTGCAACCGAGGACCGGTGACGAGATGCCTGACGGACTGCAAGCCAACCTGTCGCCTTCGCCCCTCGTTAATCCCGAGGCGCCAGTGCGCAGCACGCCATGTTTCACCCCCGGCACGATGATCACCACCCAGCGCGGCGAATGTCCGGTTGAACATCTGGTTGTCGGTGACCGTGTCGTCACACGCGATAACGGGATGCAACTGGTGCGCTGGGTCGGCAAGACGCAGATGTTCCTGTATGATTTCCAGGCGGAGCCGCATCTCCTTCCGGTCTTCATCCGGCAAGGCGCATTGGGCAAGGGCCTGCCCGAGCGTGACATGATGCTGTCGCCGAACCACCGGGTGCTGGTCGCCAATGAACGCACCACCCTGCGCTTTCGCGAGCGTGAGGTGCTGGTCGCGGCCAAGCATCTGACCACACACGGAGTGCATACCGTGCAGTCCAGCGGCACGACCTACATCCACTTCATGTGCGACCGACACGAGATCGTGCTGGCAGATGGCATCTGGACCGAAAGCTTCCAACCCGAAGATCACAGCCTGAAAGGCATCGGCAATGCCCAGCGGCTGGAGATTTTCGAAATCTTCCCGGACCTGAAAACCGCAGCCGGGCGCAGCTCTTACAGGGCGGCCCGCGATACGGTGACAAACGCAGACCTGACCGAGACACCAGCCTGAACGCATCCGCTATCCCGCAGCAAATGACAAAGTGACACCGCACTAGAAACACAATCCGCGATGATGGTCGGACGGGACATCCGCCGCGCCAGAACGGGCCGGACCTGAGGGTCAGGCACCTACAACAAAAGCGCGGAACAGAGGCAGAGGCAGAGAACATGGCAACGATTTCCGGCACCCCCGGCAACGACTCCCTGACCGGCGACAACGCGACGCTGAACACGTCACAGGGTGGCACGAACAACGACAGCATATCGGGTGGGGCAGGCAACGACACTCTGAACGGGTTGCTTGCGAACGACACGCTGAACGGTGACGGCGGTAATGACCAGCTTTTCGGCGGCGCCGGTTCCGACTCGCTGTACGGCGGGACCGAAGACGACACGCTGGATGGCGGCGCCGCGAACGACCAGCTTTTCGGTGGCGCCGGCAATGACTATTTGTTTGCCGGAAATGCCGTCAATGGCGACAATGACGTTCTGGATGGTGGCGTTGGCTTCAGCGATACGGTTGATTTCTCTCAGGTCACGACGGGTGGCGTATCTTTCACGGTCAACAGCAGTGGAACGGTCAACGTCACTTATGGAGGGGGTGGAACGCGAACTGATGCCCTTGTCGGAATTGAGAATATCGTTGGGACTGGTGCTGCTGACTCGATTACCGGCGACTCGATTGGCAACTTCATCTCTGGTGCCGGTGGTGCAGATGTTCTGACCGGCTTGGGAGGCAATGACACGCTCTTGGGTGGTGTCGGAAATGACCAGCTTTTTGGCGGAACGGGTGACGACTACCTTTATGCTGGCGACTTCTCGACTGGTGATGCAGACCTGCTGGACGGCGGAGCGGGCGGAAGTGACACTGTCGATTTTTCCAGCGGCGACAATGGCGTCATTGTAACCCTGGGTACAGGTGGCAACGCCACGGTCAACCCGAACGGTAACACTTCTAACAATACCGATACCTTGGTTGGCATCGAAAACATCATCGGCACAAACTTTGCCGATAACATCACCGGAGACACAGTCGGCAATTTCCTGTCCGGGGGTGGCAGTGACGACATCATCAGCGGTGGCGGCGGCAACGACACCATCGCTGGCGGCACGGGCAATGATAACCTGTCTGGCGGCGAAGGAAGTGATACGCTGACCTACGCCAATTCGGCGAGCGCAGTGACCGCAAACCTCGGCTCTACGACGACCACCGGTGAGGGCACCGATACCATCAGTGGCTTTGAGAACCTGATCGGATCAGCCTTAAACGACTCATTGACCGGGGCGAACGATGCAAACCTGATCACGGGCGGTGCGGGCGCGGATACGATTGCCGCACTGGGTGGCAACGACACTGTTCAGGCTGGTGCTGGGGCTGACAGTGTCTTTGGAGGGGCTGGCAACGATACAATCGATGCAGGCACTGGCAGCGACACTGTTGACGGCGGCATTGGCGACGATCTGATCTATGGCGGCAGCGCTGCGGCCGCTGGCACGACCTACATCACCAACGGCACGTTCACGGGTGGTGGCGAGGGCTGGACTGGCACGGACCTGGAGTTCAATCCGGAGTCTTCCTACGGAATTAATGGACCTTCAACAAACGGCGTTGCAGAGATCGATGGGAACACAGGTCCGACGACTGTGATGAACCAGAGTTTCGCAGTTGATGGTGCGGTGTCTGCTCAGGTGACTTTCCGAGGTGTTGTTCGTGGCGATGGCGGGACTGTCGGCACTGACGGCTATACGGTAAGTGTAATAAATTCACTGGGCGTAGCGATCTACACGTCGTCGCCGATCTTGCCAGGTGCTGCATGGCAACCTTACTCACTGCCCGTCAGCTTCCCATCCGCTGGTACCTACACCCTGCGTTTTACCGAAGTTGGCAACAACAACAGCCTGGGCGCGCTGGTTGATGATGTGCAGATCACGTCGACGTCGGTGGTGGAGGATGCTGCCGACACGCTGAGCGGGGGTGAAGGCAACGATGCAATCTTCGCCGGGGCTGGCAGTGACGTTGTCTTTGGCGGCACCGGCAACGACAACATCGACGGTGGTGTTGGCTCGGACAACATTCAGGCCGGCAGTGAAGACGACACGGTCCTTGGCGGCGATGGCCAGGACACCATCCTCGGCGAAGCTGGCGATGACCGGATCCTTGGCGAAGATGGCAACGATTCCATAGCTGGCGGGATCGGGAACGACGCACTCTTTGGTGGCAATGGCAATGACATCATCGAAGGTGGGGAAAACAATGACACCATCACCGGCGGCATCGGCAATGATACCGTTTATGGTGGTGACGTCGGCAATGATATTTTCATCGTCGGGCTGAATGATGTGACGACGGTGCTCGGGGACGCCGACACCCTCACTCCCTATGAGGTTATCTACGGTGGCGGCGGCCCCGGCGTTTCGGCTGGTGACAACGATACCATCAATCTGTCGGCCTTCGGATTCTCGCGCGTTGAGATTGTGCGGGTTCCAGCAAACTCAGAAGACGGCTATATCAAGATCCTCAATGCTGCTGGCGAAGAGATCGGCCGCATCGATTTCTTCAATATCGAGAACATCTTCCCCTGCTTCACCCCCGGCGTGATGATCCTGACCGACCGTGGCGATGTGGCGGTTGAGGCGTTGGTTCCGGGTGATCTGGTAATGACGCGCGACAATGGTCTGCAGCCGGTGCGCTGGGTCGGGCGGCGTGACCTCAGCCTGCTGGACCTGATGGCCGACCCCGATCTGCAGCCGATCGAGCTTGTTGAAGGCGCGTTGGGCACTGGCCCTGATCGCGTCATGCGGGTGTCGCCGCAGCACCGGATGCTGCTGGAAGGCGCGCGGGCGGAACTGATGTTTGGCGAGGCCGAAGTTCTTGTCGCGGCCAAGCACCTTCTGGGCCATGCCGGGGTGACCCGGACCCTGCCGCTTGAGGGGGTCAGCTATATCCACATCCTGTTTGACCGGCATGAAATCGTGCAGTCTGACGGGTTGTGGACCGAGAGTTTCCAGCCAGCCAACCGGATGTTGTCGGCGATGGATGCTGCGGTGCGTGACGAAGTGCTGTCCCTGTTCCCGGAATTGGTTCGCAGCGCCGATGCATTCCCGGCAGCGCGTCTGTCGCTGAAAGCGCATGAGGCGCGGGTTCTGCTGGCTGGCTGACGCTTAGCGGCTGCGCCAGGCGGCCCAATCTTCGGGCGTGTCAAGGTCCGTGGTGGCGTGTTTGCCCGGCAAGACGATGGGGCGAAGGCGGTCCCGGTGGCGCGCGAGCAGACTACGCGCGCCCTCATCGCCGTGCAGGGCCGTTATCTCGGGGCGGCACCAGGCGGGCAGGCAGACCGGGTGACCGGGCGTGCCATCCTCGGCCGTTCCGCGCAGGATCATGTCAGGTGTTGTCTGCCATTCCCGCAGCATGAGGGCGAGGTCATCCGCCGTGATCTCGGGCAGATCGGCCAAAAGGAAAAGGACCGGCGCATCGTCGGGCAACGCGTTGCAGCCGGCTTTCAGGCTGGCGGCCATGCCGGTTGCGGCATCCGGCACGCTGACTTGCGCAACCGCCAGACCTTTCAGCGCCAGCGCTCGCAAAGGGCGGTCGGTCGGCAGGGTGACTGAGACACTGGCTCCGGTGGCAAGGGCGGCCCGGGTGATCCGCGTCAGCAGGGGCTGGCCGTCAATCAACTCCAGCAACTTGTCTGCCCCCCGCATGCGTGAAGATGCTCCGGCGGCCAGGATCAGGATCTGTGGTTTCATCGCGTGATGATGCCATGGAAGAAGGGGGGCCGTCTGCCCCCCTTCACCCCCCGAGGATATTTCGGGAAGAGAAAGATCAGCCGCGCATCCGGCCTCCGTCATCCCAGATCGGGGCTGTGTGCACGGTGGCACGGCGGCGTTCGCCAAGGATCTCGATCTCACAGGCCAAGCCATCTGCAACCCTTTCGGCGGGCAAGAAGCCCATCGCGACGGATTGCCCGGTGGTATGGCTGTAGCCGCCCGAGGTGCAGAAGCCCGCGACCGCGCCCTCCAGCCAGATAGGCTCCCATGCAACCACGTCAGCGTCTTTCGCGTCGACGATGAAACTGACCAGCTTGCGCTTGGGACCTGCGGCCTTTTCGGCGGTGGCGGCGGCCTTGCCGATCCAGTCTGCGTCCTTGTTCCAGCGGATGAAGCGGTCAAGGCCGGTTTCCGCTGGGGTGTAATCGGGGCTGAACTCACGCCCCCAGCTGCCGAACCACTTGTCCAGCCGCAGCGACATCATCGCGCGCATCCCGAAGGGGCGCAGCCCAAGGTCGCGGCCTGCGGCGTTCAGCGTGTCCCAAAGGTGGCGGACGGACATCTGATCGGTGTAGATTTCGTAGCCAAGATCAGCGGTGTAGCTGACGCGCTGCACGATGCAGTTGGCCATGCCGATGGTCAGCTGCTTCACGTCCATGAACTTGAAAGCATCGCTGCTGACGTCGCTGCGGGTAACGCGGGAGAGGAGTTCACGCGCTTTCGGCCCGGCGATCTGGAAGCCTGAGCGGGCATCGGAGATGTTGTCCACCCGAACACCTTCACCCGCGTTCTGTTCGAACCAGCGTTCGTGCCAGCCTTGTGCGCCGTAGCTGGCGGTCAGCTGGAATTCATGGTCGGACAGGCAGGACACGGTGAAGTCACCGATGATCTTGCCGGA
>JANPJU010000139.1:0-52723 GCA_031425675.1 Paracoccaceae bacterium
TGCTGACCGACCTGTGCAACACCATGAAAGCCGGGTCGCTGTGTGCGCTGGGGGGCTTCACGCCTTACCCGGTGATGTCAGCGCTGACGCATTTCCCGGACGACTTCGCCCCAGCGCGCGAGGCCGCCGAATGACCGACGCCGTCAAAGGCCCCGCCTCCTATTTCCCGTCGATCGAGAAGACATACGGCCAGCCAATGAGCCACTGGTTCGCGCAGATCGAAGGATTGCTCGATCAGCCGCACATGGCCATCGTCGCATACCTTAAAAATACCCACTCTATGGGCCATGGGCACGCTAACGCCATCGTAGCCTACCAGCTTGCCGCCAGAAAAGGTGCCTCAAGATGAAAGACTTCATCCTTCCCGACCGCGATTTCGGCACCCCGGCGGCGAAAAGCAAACAAATGGTCACATTGACCATCGACGGGTTTGATGTGACCGTTCCGGAAGGCACCAGCATCATGCGCGCGGCGGCTGAGGCGGGGATCACCGTTCCCAAGCTGTGCGCGACGGATAGCCTTGAGGCGTTCGGGTCTTGCCGTCTGTGTCTGGTGGAAATCGAAGGGCGCAACGGCACCCCGGCGTCCTGCACCACGCCGGTCGCTCCGGGCCTGAAGGTCCACACCCAGAACGCCAAGCTCAAACAGCTGCGGCGCGGGGTGATGGAGCTTTACATCTCCGACCACCCGCTGGACTGCCTGACCTGTGCCGCCAATGGCGATTGTGAACTGCAGGACATGGCCGGGGCCGTGGGCCTGCGCGATGTGCGGTATGAGGCAGTGGATACCCACTTTCGCGCGAAGAACACCAGCGGTGAGGCCAATCCGCAATGGCTGCCGAAAGACACGTCCAACCCCTATTTCGCCTATGATCCGGCGAAATGTATTGTTTGCAGCCGCTGTGTCAGGGCGTGTGAGGAAGTGCAGGGCACTTTCGCGCTGACCATCGAGGGCCGGGGTTTTGACAGCCGCGTGTCGTTCGGGGCCAAGACGGATGATGCGATGGCCAGCGATTGTGTCAGCTGTGGCGCTTGTGTTCAGGCCTGCCCGACCGCGACGCTGACCGAAAAATCCATCATCGACATCGGCACGCCGGAACGGTCAGTCATCACCACCTGCGCTTATTGCGGGGTGGGGTGCAGTTTCAAGGCGGAAATGCGGGGCGATGAGCTGGTCCGCATGGTGCCTTACAAGCATGGCAAGGCCAACCGGGGCCATTCCTGCGTCAAGGGCCGCTTTGCCTATGGCTATGCGTCCCACAAGGACCGCATCCTGAACCCGATGATCCGCGACAGCATCGAAGACCCCTGGAAAGAAGTGTCCTGGGCCGAAGCGATGGCCTTTGCCTCCAACCGGATGCAGGGCATTCAGGCGAAATATGGCCGGCAGTCGGTGGGGGTCATCACCTCATCCCGCTGCACGAATGAAGAGGCGTATCTGGTCCAGAAACTGACCCGCGCCGTGTTCATGAACAACAACACGGATACCTGCGCGCGGGTGTGCCATTCGCCCACCGGCTATGGGTTGGGGCAGACCTTTGGCACCAGCGCCGGGACGCAAGACTTTGACAGCGTTGAACATACCGACGTGGTGATGATCATCGGCGCGAATCCGACCGATGGCCACCCGGTCTTTGCCAGCCGGTTGAAAAAGCGCCTGCGGAAGGGCGCGAAGCTGATCATCATCGACCCGCGCCGGATTGATCTGGTCGACGGCCCGCATGTGAAAGCGTCGCATCACCTGCCCGTCCGCCCCGGCACCAACGTGGCCGTGGTTACCGCTTTGGCGCATGTGATCGTGACCGAAGGCCTGATGGATGAGGCGTTCATCCGCGAGCGGTGTGACTGGGACGAATTCCAGGACTATGCCGAGTTTGTCAGCCAACCCCAAAACTCACCCGAGGCGACCGAACTGCTGACGGGCATCAAGCCCGCTGATCTGCGCGCGGCTGCCCGGCTGTTTGCCACCGGCGGCAATGGGGCAATCTACTATGGGCTGGGGGTGACGGAACACTCCCAAGGCTCCACCACCGTGATCGGGATTGCGAACCTTGCCATGCTGACCGGCAACATTGGCCGCCCCGGCGTGGGGGTGAACCCGCTGCGGGGGCAGAACAACGTGCAGGGGTCGTGCGACATGGGGTCGTTCCCGCATGAGCTGCCGGGCTATCGGCACGTCAAGAACGATGCCGTCCGGTCGGTGTTCGAGGATATGTGGGGCGTCAAGATCGACAACGAACCCGGCCTGCGCATCCCCAACATGCTGGACGCGGCGGTTGAGGGGACGTTCAAGGGCCTGTATTGTCAGGGCGAAGACATCCTGCAATCGGACCCGGATACCAAGCATGTGTCCGCCGGTCTTGCCGTGATGGAGTGTGTGATCGTCCACGACCTGTTCCTGAACGAAACGGCGAATTACGCGCATGTGTTCTTCCCAGGCTCCAGCTTTCTGGAAAAGGACGGCACCTTTACCAACGCCGAACGCCGCATCAACCGCGTGCGCAAGGTGATGGCCCCGCGTCAGGGCTATGCCGATTGGGAGGTGACCCAGATGTTCGCCC
Organism: Paracoccaceae bacterium; assembly: GCA_031425675.1. Taxonomy (GTDB): domain Bacteria; phylum Pseudomonadota; class Alphaproteobacteria; order Rhodobacterales; family Rhodobacteraceae; genus Tabrizicola. The sequence goes on from JANPJU010000139.1 coordinate 2,561, forward strand.
AGGCGATGGGGGCGAACTGGACCTATACCCACCCGTCCCAGATCATGGACGAGATTGCCATGCTGACGCCTTCCTTCGCTGGTGTCAGCTATGAAAAGCTGGAGGAGGTGGGATCGGTCCAGTGGCCCTGCAATGACGCGGCGCCCGAAGGCACGCCCTTGATGCACATCGACGGTTTCGTGCGCGGCAAGGGGCGGTTCATCCGCACCGAGTATATCGCCACGGACGAACGCACCGGCCCGCGCTTTCCGCTGCTCCTCACCACGGGCCGCATCCTGTCGCAATACAACGTGGGTGCGCAGACCCGGCGGACGGCGAATGTGGTCTGGCATGATGAGGATGTGCTGGAAATCCACCCCCACGATGCCGAGGTTCGCGGCGTCAAAGAGGGCGACTGGATCCGTCTTGCCAGCCGGTCCGGCGATACGTCGCTGCGGGCGCAGATCACCGACCGCGTGTCGCCGGGCGTGGTCTATACCACCTTCCATCACCCCGAAACGCAGGCCAACGTCATCACCACCGATTTCAGCGATTGGGCGACCAATTGCCCGGAATACAAGGTGACGGCGGTGCAGGTCAGCCCCACGAACGGGCCAAGCGACTGGCAGCGTGAGTATGCTGACCGGACCGAAAAGTCGCGGCGGATTCTGGCGGCGGAATGACCACGACTTTGAACGGCGCGCGGGCGATACCTCGGCTGGCCTTTGGTCCCTCGGTTATTCCGGGGGAGCGGATGTTGCCGGAAGAGGTGGCGGTTGCGCTGTCGTTCAACGGCACGACGCAAGCCGTGATGATGGCCACGCCCGAGGATCTGGTGGATTTCGGCACCGGCTTTGCGCTGACCGAAGGGATTGCCACGCCCGGCGATATTCTGTCGGTTGAGGTGGAGGCCCATCCCAAGGGCATTGACGTGCAGATCTGGCTGGCCCCGCAGGCCGAGGCGAAGCTGGCCGCCCGCCGCCGCACGATGACCGGCCCGGTGGGCTGCGGGCTGTGCGGGATCGACAGTCTGGATCAGGCGCTGCGGGATGTGCCGACGGTTGTGCTGTCACCGTTCCGCATGACCCCGGCGCAGGTGATGGCGGCGGTGGCAAGCCTGCCCGCCCAGCAGCGCCTGCATGACGCCACCCGCGCCGTCCATTGTGCGGCGTTCTGGAACGGCACGCTGACCCATTCGCGCGAAGATGTGGGCCGCCACAACGCGCTGGACAAGCTGGTGGGCGCGATGGTCCGTGGCGGCACCCAGCCAACCGGGGCGGTGGTCCTGACCTCTCGCGTGTCGATCGACCTGGTGCAGAAGGTCGCCATGCTGGGCGCGCCGATGATCATAGCCGTGTCCGCGCCCACCGCTGATGCCGTGGCCTTGGCCGACAGCGCAGGCATCACCCTGATCGCCCTTGCCCGGGCTGACCGGTTTGAGGCTTTTACCCACACTGACCGCATTTCGGAGACCGCCCATGTCGGCTGAGAAACTGATCCATATGGCCAACCAGATCGCCAGCTTCATGGATTCCAAGCCGCATGACGAAGGCGTGTCTGGATTGGCCAGCCATATCAATGACTTCTGGGAGCCCCGTATGCGCCGGCAGTTGTTCGAGCTGATTGATGCCGGTGGCCCCGGCCTGCGCCCGCTGGTGATGGAAGCCGCCCCGCAGATCCGCCGTCCGTCACCGGAAGCGGCGCATTAGGGCTGTTCGCGCAGGATCGCCGCCAACTGTGCGCCGTAGCTGCTTTTGCCGAACACCTCAGCCCGCGCGGCAAAGCCCGCCTCGTCGATCCAGCCTTGGCGAAAGGCGATTTCGTCGGGTGAGCCGACCTGCATCCCCTGCCGGTCCTGCAAGGTGCGCACGAAGTTTCCGGCGTCCAAGAGGCTGCCGGGCGTGCCCGTATCCAGCCAGGCAAAGCCGCGGCCCATCCGTTCCACCTGAAGTGACCCTTCGGCGCGGTAGGCCTCAAGCAGATCAACGATCTCAAGCTCTCCCCTGGGGGAGGGCTGCACATCTGCCGCCAGCGCAGGCGCGCGGCCATCAAGAAAATACAGCCCGGTGATCGCAAAGCTGGAGGGCGGGACCTTCGGCTTTTCGACGATTGCCGTCACGCGGCCATCGTCATCAAAGGCCGCCACGCCATAGCGTTCGGGGTCGGCGACGTGGTAGCCGAACACCGTCCCGCCGACCGGTTGCGCATCTGCCCGTGCCATCATTTCCGGCAGGCCGTGGCCGAAAAAGATGTTGTCGCCCAGAACCATCGCCGAAGGTGCGCCGTTCAGGAAATCACGCGCCAGAAGGTAGGCTTGCGCCAGGCCTTCGGGCTTGTCCTGCACGATCCAGGTAAAGCTGACGCCCCATTGCCCGCCCCCGCCCAGCAGGCGTTTGAACTGCGGCTGATCCTCTGGCGTGGTGATGATCGCAATCTCACGGATCCCGGCCAGCATCAGGACCGACAGCGGGTAATAGACCATCGGCTTGTCATAGATCGGCAGCAGCTGTTTTGAGGTGCCAAGCGTGATCGGCCAAAGCCGCGATCCGGTGCCACCAGCCAGCAGGATACCTTTGCGTTTCATCAGGACAACTCTTTCAAAACATCGAACAGGTCTGCGCGCCAGTCGGGCCGCATCACGCCAAAAGCGGTCTGGAACGACCGGCAGTCAAGGCGTGAGTTTTGGGGCCGCGTCGCCGGGGTGGGGTAGTCTGCGGTGGCAATGTCGTCGATCCGGCAGGGCAGACCCGCCCCGGCCATGACCGCGCGGGCGAAATCGGCCCAGGTCACATCGGGTGCGCCGGCAAAATGATGCGTGCCGCTTGGCGCCCCGTCACGCAATGCGCCTGCGGCTATCACCAGCGCGGCCGCAATCGCCGCAGCGGGGGTTGGGCCGCCGGTCTGGTCGGCGACGACGCGCAACACCGCACGCTCGGCCCCAAGGCGGAGCATGGTTTTCACGAAATTGGCCCCGTGGGCGGAAAACACCCAGGAGGTGCGCAGGATCAGGTGCCGCCCGCCAGCCGCGCGCACGCCAGCCTCACCCGCAAGTTTTGATCGGCCATAGGCGGATAGCGGGGCCGTCGGGTGGTCAGGCGCAAAGGGTTGGTCGCCTGCGCCGTCAAAGACATAATCGGTGGACAGGTGCAGGAACGGCACCCCCCGGTCGGCTGCCGCTTGTGCCATGGCGGTCGGGGCATCGCCGTTGACCACGGTTGCGGCGGCCTCTTCCCCTTCGGCGCGGTCAACCGCCGTCCAGGCGGCGGCGTTGATCACCGCCTCGGCGTCGGAGGCCGCAATGAGCGCAGCACAGGCCGCGGGGTTGGCAAGGTCTGCCTCTTCCCGGCCCAGAAACCGCGCCTTGGGCAGCGCCCGTGCAAGTTCCCGTGCGACCTGACCGGTTTGGCCGAACACCAGCACCCTCATGCCTTGGTGCCCAGCCGCTGACCCACGCCCTGACGGGCAAGCAACGGACGCCACCAGTCTTCATTGTCCAGAAACCAGCGCACGGTGCGGCGCAAGCCTTGGTCCAGCGTAAGGGACGGCGTCCAGCCCAGTTCATCGCGGATGCGGGTGGGGTCGATGGCATAGCGCGCGTCATGGCCGGGCCGGTCGGTGACAAAGGTGATCAGCCGGTCATGCGGCGCGCCCGTGGGGTGCATCTCATCCATCAGGGCGCAGATGGCGCGGACGATGTCGATATTGCGCGCCTCAGCCTGGCCGCCGACGCAGTAGGTGCGGCCGGGTGTCCCGTCTTCGACGACGGTCAACAGGGCCTGTGAGTGGTCTTCGACATAAAGCCAGTCGCGCACGTTTTCCCCGGCACCATAAACAGGGATCGGACGGGCGTGCAGCGCGTTCAGGATCACCACGGGGATCAGCTTTTCGGGAAAGTGATAGGGCCCGTAGTTGTTGGAGCAGTTGGTGACCAGCACCGGCAGACCGTAGGTTTCCGCCCAGGCGCGCACCAGATGGTCGCTTGCCGCCTTGGACGCGGAATAGGGGCTGCGGGGGTCATAGGGGGTGTCTTCGTTGAAGCTGCCTTCGGGGCCGAGAGAGCCGAACACCTCATCCGTGGAAATGTGGTGAAAGCGGAAGGTTTCGGGCTTGCCTTGGGCGGTCCAGAACGCCCGCGCCGCCTCCAGCATGGTGTAGGTGCCGGTGATGTTGGTCTGCACGAAATCGCCCGGCGCGTCGATGGACCGGTCAACATGGCTTTCGGCGGCAAGGTGCATCACGGCATCAGGGGCATGGGTGGCGAAGATGCGGTCCAGCGCGGCCCGGTCGCGGATGTCGGCCTGTTCAAAGCTGTAGTTGTTGGACCCCGCCACCGGGGCAAGGCTTTCCAGGCAAGCGGCATAGGTCAGCGCATCGACGTTCACCACCTGATGCCCGCGAGCGACCGCCGCCCGCACCACGGCAGACCCGATGAACCCCGCGCCACCGGTGACCAGAAGTTTCATGCATCCCCCCTGCGGAACGGTGTGCCGATTGCGGCCAGAAGCGGGGCCTTTGCGTCCTTGTCCGACAGGATCGGCGCTGCCGTTCCCCAGTCGATGCCAATGGCCGGATCATCCCAGCACACCGCGCCGTCGTGGTCGGGGCTGTAGACGTCGCTGCATTTGTACTGCACCTCGACATCGTCGGTCAGGGTCAGGAAGCCATGCAGGAACCCTTTGGGAACAAAAAGTTGCCGCCCGTTTTCCGCGCTGAGTTCCACCCCCACCCACTTGCCATGGCTGGCTGAGCCTTCGCGGATATCCACCGCCACATCCAGAATGGCACCGCGCGAACAGCGCACCAGCTTGTCCTGCGCGCGGGGGGGCGACTGGTAGTGCAGCCCGCGCAGCGTGCCCTTGGTGGCAGAGAATGAGTGGTTGTCCTGCACCCATGGCAGGTCCAGCCCGGCTTTCGCCATGGCGGCGGCATTCCACGTCTCTGTAAACCAGCCGCGCGCGTCGCCAAAGCGGCGGGGCGTCAGGATCAGCACATCGGCAAGGGCGGTCGGTTCGATCTGCATGGCGGGCCTTTTGTTATGCATCCCTAAAACCAGAAAGAGCGGAGTTTTGCAAATGCCATGCCCCTCTGTTCCCCGCTGCCGCTTAGCGTTATCAACCGTTAAGACCGTGACGAAAAGGATCTGACCGATGACCCATCTTTGGGTGCGCGCCGAACAAAGGCCGCATGAGGAACGCGTGGGCCTGACGCCCGAAGGTGCCGCAGCGCTGATCAAGGCGGGTCTGCGCGTGACGGTTGAAGCGTCCTCCACCCGCGCCATCCCGATTGACGGCTACCGCGCGGCGGGGTGCGAGGTTGCGGCCGAGAACCTTTGGCCAAAGGCCCCGGCGGATGCGATCATCTTCGGGCTGAAGGAACTGCCGGAAGATGGCAGCCCCCTGACCCACCGCCACATCATGTTCGGCCATGCCTTCAAGGGCCAGCCTGCCGGGCGTGAATTGCTCAAGCGGTTCAAGGCCGGGGGCGGGGCGCTGTATGATCTGGAGTATCTGGTGAATGAGGCTGGCCGCCGCGTGGCCGCCTTTGGCTATTGGGCCGGATATGCCGGGGCGGCGGTATCCCTGAAATGCTGGGCCGCGCAACAACGGGGCACCATCGCAGGCCCGGTGCGCAAGGTGCCGTCGAAGGCCGCGCTCCTTGACCAGCTTGGGGCCGAGTTTGCGGGCCTGACCCGCCCCCGCGCCATCATCATCGGCGCGCTGGGCCGGGTGGGCACCGGGGCTGCGGACCTTTGCACCGCGATGGGGGTGGACGTCACCCGCTGGGACATGGATGAGACGGCTTCCGGCGGGCCGTTCCCGGAAGTGTTGCAGCATGAGATTTTCCTCAACTGCATCCTTGCCCGCCCCGGATGCCCGGTCTTTGTGCCCGCAAGCGCCAAGACCGATGCGCGCAAGCTGACCGTGATCGGGGATATCGCCTGCGACCCGACCTCGGACTTCTCACCCATCAAGGTCTATGACCGCGCCACCGACTGGGACTCCCCGGCGCTGCGGGTGCATGACACGCCGCCGCTGGATGTGACGGCGATCGACAACCTGCCCAGCCTGATGCCGGTGGAATCGTCCGAAGATTATGCGGCGCAACTGCTGCCGTCGCTTCTGACGCTGCCAGACCTGGGCGCTGGCGTCTGGGGCCGGGCGAAAGCCGACTTCGACCGCTACAGTGCGACAGTTTAAGGGAGAGAGACCATGACCATCCATTGGTGCGGCACCGGCCTGTCATCCATCCCCGGCTTGCGCCGGCTGATCGAGGGCGGCCATCCCGTCGTGGTCTGGAACCGCACGGTCGCCAAGGCGCAGGCCGAGGTTGGCGACATCGCCACCGACATCCGCCCCTACAGCCTTGAGGCGCTGACCGCCGCGCTTCAGCCCGGCGACATAGCCATCTCAATGTTGCCCGCGGACAGCCACGTCGCCATCGCCAAGGCTTGCCTTGCCAAAGGTGCGCATTTCACCTCGTCCTCCTACATCGCGCCGGAAATGCGCGAGCTGGATCAGGCGTTCCGTGAGGCGGGGCTGGTGTCGATCAACGAGGTGGGGCTTGACCCCGGCATCGACCATCTGATGGCGCATGATCTGGTCGCCCGTTACCGCGCGTCGAAGGCCTATCACAACGATAACGTCCTGGCGTTCACGTCGTATTGCGGCGGGGTGCCGAAGCTGGCCAACGCCTTCCGCTACAAGTTCAGCTGGGCGCCTGCGGGTGTGCTGAAGGCGCTGCGGTCGCCGTCACGGTCGTTGCGTCACTTTACCGAACTGCGCGTGGCCCGACCCTGGGACGCGATCACCCGCTATGACGCCCCCCTGCCGCAGCCCGAAAGTTTTGAGGTTTATCCCAACCGCGACAGCTATCCCTTCATGGATGATTACCGGTTCGAGCCGCACTGGAAGGTGCGGGATTTCGTGCGGGGCACGATCCGTCTGAACGGCTGGGCCGACGCCTGGGCGCCAATCTTCGCCGAGATCGAGGGGCTGGAAGGCAAACCCCTGACTGAGATCAACGCCGCGCTTGAGGCGCGCGCAGCAGAGCTTTTGATAGACAACTCCTATGCCGTAGGTGAGCCTGACCGCGTGGTCCTCTTCGTCTCGCTCAAGGCGGAACGCGACGGGCACCCGGTCTTCCACGAAACCTGGGCGATGGATGCCTGGGGCGATGTGCGGGGCACGGCGATGGGGCGGCTGGTGTCGGTGCCGGTGTCACTTGCGGTGGAGGCGGTCCTGAACCGCGAAATCCCCGCCGGGGTTCATGCAGCACCCCATGATCCCCGCCTATTGGCCCGCTGGCTGGGCGAGGTGTCGCATCTGGCGCAATACATGGACCGGATCGACCATCTGCCGTGATGGGCTTTGACGTGACAGGGGCCGCCCTGGCGCGCTATGATGGCCGCCGATGATCCGGGCAAACCGGGCGGATAGGGCAGCAGGCGTGGGCAGCAAGGATAGCGAAAGGTTTGGCCGACTTGCCGACAAGCTGGCCGCAATCGCGGCGCGGCGGGCGCGGCCTGCGGGCGGCTTTGTGTCACAACCCGAACCGCGATCCATGGGGGTTTACGCCCGTGGCAAGCAGTTGTTGGCCGGAAACATCCTGCTGGCCGGACATCTGGCCGAAGCACCGAATACGGTGATCTGGGACATCCCAGCGGTGGACCCTGCGTTCATGGCCGAGGCGCACGGATTTGCATGGGCAGACGATCTGGCCGCCCTTGGCACCCCTGCCGCCCGCAAATGCGCGCAAGACTGGACCTGGGGCTGGATCGCGCGATATGGCGCGGCCCATGGTCCCGGCTGGACGCCCGACCTGACCGGACGCCGGATCATCCGCTGGGTTCACCATGCTACCTTTCTTCTTTGGGGTCGTGACCGCGCGCAAAGCGAGACGTTCTACCGTGCCCTTGCCGCCCAGGCCGTCTACCTGTCGCGGCGCTGGCAGGCCGCCGCCCCCGGCCTGCCGCAGTTCGAGGCGCTGACCGGTCTGGTCTATGCAGGCGAGTCCTTGATCGGGATGGGGCGTCTTGTGGCCCCCGCCACAGCCGCCCTGTCCCGCGCCTGCGAGGCCGAGATTGATGCCGAAGGTGGCATTCCCACCCGCAACCCCGAAGAGCTGCTGGAGGTGCTGACCCTGCTGACCTGGGCCGCAAGTGCCATGACCGAGGCTGGCCATCCCGTGCCCGCCGCGGTGTCTTCGGCCATCACCCGCATCGCCCCCGCGCTGCGCGCGTTGCGCCATGCCGATGGTGACCTGGCCCGCTTTCATGGCGGGGGCAGGGGGGCCGAAGGGCGGCTGGATCAGGCGCTTGCCGCTGCCGGGGCCCGCCCCGGGGCCACGCCAGCCATCGCCATGGGCTTTGTCCGGCTGGCTGGCCGCCGCACGTCGGTGATTGTTGACGCCATGGCCCCGCCCGCGGGCCGTGCGTCACAGACTTCCCATGCATCGACCACGGCGTTTGAGCTGACCTCGGGCCGCCGGGCGCTGGTCGTGAACTGCGGATCAGGGATGAGCTTTGGCCCGGCCTGGCGTCAGGCTGCGCGGGCCACGCAATCCCATTCGGCGCTGTGTCTTGATGGCTTCTCCTCCTCACGGTTTGGCACATCGGGCACCACGCTGGACCAGCGAGCGTCGATCACGACCTCGCGCATTTCGCACGGCAGCGAAGGGGCGGAGCTTTACCTTGCCCATGACGGCTGGCTTGCCAGCCACGGCCTGACCGTCAGCCGCAACCTGACCCTGGCCCAGGATGGCCGTCGGCTGTCGGGTGTTGATGCGCTGACGGCCCTGACCGCTGATGCGCGGCGGCGGTTTGAAGACATGATGACCACCACCGCCATGTCGGGGGCCGGTTTCACCATCCGCTTTCATCTGCACCCCGAGGTGGATGCCGCGCTGGACATGGCCGATACCGCCGTTTCCATGTCGCTGCGAAGTGGCGAGATCTGGGTCTTCCGCTATTCGGGCGCGGCCATCCTGACGCTGGAACCCTCGGTTTACTTGGAAAAAGGCCGCGTAAAACCGCGTCCTTGCACACAAATCGTGCTGCGTGCCCAAGCGCGGGGGTTCGAGACCCGGATAGGCTGGACCTTGGCGAAGGCAAAGGATACTCCGCTGGCCATCCGTGATCTGGAAAGTGCTGACCCGGACGGGCAGGACTGACGGGTCCGGTCTCAGGGTTTCAGCGACAGGGTTTGCCAGATGACCAACCTCGTTCCCATCGGCCGCGCACTGATTTCGGTGTCGGACAAGACCGGCCTTCTGGAGGTTGCTCGCGCTTTGGCGGCGCATGGGGTCGAACTGATCTCGACCTCGGGCACGCTGATGATGCTGCGGACGGCGGGTCTCAAGGTTCGCGATGTGGCCGATGTGACGGGTTTTCCCGAAATGATGGACGGCCGGGTAAAGACATTGCACCCCAACGTGCACGGCGGGCTTCTGGCGCTGCGTGACGATGACGAACATCTGGTCGCCATGGCCGCGCACGGGATCGAGCCGATCGACCTGCTGGTCGTGAACCTGTATCCGTTTGAGGAAACCGTGGCCAAGGGGGCCGACCACGCCACCTGCATTGAAAATATCGACATTGGCGGCCCGGCCATGATCCGTGCGGCGTCGAAGAACCACCGTTTTGTGACCGTGGTGACCGATCCGGTGGATTATGACGCCCTGATTGCCCAGATGAAGACCCATCAGGGCGCGACGACGCTGGCCTTCCGGCAAAAGCAGGCGCTGACCGCTTATTCCCGCACCGCCGCCTATGACACCGCCGTTTCCGCCTGGCTGGCGGGTGAGTTGCACGAGCCTACCCCCCGCTACCGCAGCTTTGCCGGAAAGCTCGCCCAGCCCTTGCGCTATGGTGAAAACCCGCACCAAAGCGCGGCCTTCTACACCGATGGCAGCCGCCGCCCCGGCGTGGCGACCGCGCGCCAGTGGCAGGGCAAGGAACTGTCCTACAACAACATCAACGACACCGATGCCGCGTTTGAACTGGTGGCTGACCTTGGCCAGGCCCCGGCCTGCGCCATCATCAAGCACGCCAACCCCTGCGGCGTGGCGACGGCGGACACCCTGGTTGAGGCTTACCGCCGCGCCTACGTCTGCGACCAGACCAGCGCCTTTGGCGGGATCGTCGCGTTGAACCAGCCGCTTGATGGCGAAACAGCGGAAGAGATCGTGAAGATCTTCACCGAAGTCGTCATCGCCCCGGGTGCCAGCGATGAGGCGAAGGCGATCTTTGCGACAAAGAAGAACCTGCGCCTTTTGACCACCGCGTCCTTGCCTGACCCCAAAGCCCGCGCGCTGGCCTTCAGGCAGGTGGCTGGCGGGTTTCTGGTGCAGGACCGGGACGCCGGGCATATTGCGCTGTCGGATCTCAAGGTCGTAACCAAACGCGCGCCAAGTGACGCGGAACTGGCGGATCTTATGTTTGCCTGGACCGTCGCCAAGCACGTCAAATCCAACGCCATCATCTACGTCCGTGACGGCGCGACTGTCGGCGTGGGTGCCGGGCAGATGAGCCGGATCGACAGCACTCGAATCGCCGCCCAGAAAGCGCGCGACATGGCCGAGGCGCTGGGTCTTGCCGCCCCTCTGACGCAAGGCGCGGTTGTCGCGTCGGATGCGTTCTTTCCCTTTGCCGACGGGCTGATTGCCGCGGCCGAGGCGGGGGCGACGGCGATCATCCAACCCGGCGGCTCCATGCGCGACGATGAGGTGATTGCCGCCGCCGATGCCGCTGGTCTGGCGATGGTCTTCACCGACATGCGCCATTTCCGGCACTGACATGCGGCGCTTCTGGATCACCGCCGTTGCTACCTTCGGACTCGACCAGGCCCTGAAACTGGCCATCGTTCAAGGCCTGGACCTGATCAACCGGGGTGAGATTGACGTGCTTCCCCCCTTCCTCAACCTGCGGATGGCGTGGAACTACGGCGTCAACTTCGGCCTTTTTGCCGGCCAGTCGGATGCTGTGCGCTGGGTTCTGATCACGATTGCGCTGGTCATCTCGGCCTGGGTCATCTGGTGGATGCGGTCGGAGCGGGGCAACTGGAAGGCCGAGGTTGCGGGCGGCCTTCTGGTCGGCGGCGCGCTTGGCAACGTGATCGACCGCATGGTCTATGGGGCGGTGGCGGATTTTCTCAACATGTCGTGCTGCGGGATCGAGAATCCCTATGCCTTCAACGTGGCAGACATCGCCATCTTTGCCGGGGCGCTTGGGTTGGTTTTCTTTGCCAGCAGTGCCCCCAAGAGCGGAAAACCTGCCCGCCCCCGGCGCTAAAGACCCCGTGACGGGGCTTGCGGTTTAGGCTAAGACGGCTGTTGATACGGGTTCGGAGGCAAGGAATGCAGGCAGCAAAGGGCAGGGCGATGGTCGCGGTTGCAGCGATGCTGACGCTTGTCGCCTGCGGCGACGGCACGCCCCAACTGATGAACCTGCGCAGCGGCCAAGGCCCGGATGAATTTGCCATCGTCCCGCCCAAGCCGTTGCAAATGCCGGAAAGTCTGGCCGAGTTGCCTCAGCCCACGCTGGGCGGCACCAACCTTTCAGACCCGCAGCCATTTGATGAGGCGATCGTTGCCCTTGGCGGCAGCCCAGGGGCTGCAGGGGGTATTCCGGCGGGCGATGGGTCACTTTACAGCCATGCCGCGCGGTTTGGCGTCGAATCCGGTATTCGCAGCACACTTGCCTCGGAAGACCTGGACTGGCGGCGTGACAACAATGGCCGGGTTCTGGAACGGCTGTTCAACGTGAACGTCTACTACAAGGCCTACCGCAAGCAGCGGCTTGATCAGCAGGCCGAACTTGCCCGTTGGCGCGCTCAGGGGATCAAGACCTCCTCGGCCCCGCCGCGCAAGGATGGCGAAGAGTAACAAGCCCGTTTGCAGGGCTTGAAACCGGGTGCGATGCCCGCACCTATTCCCCAAAGCCCGTGCGGAGGACCCCATGCCCGGAACGAATGGCCAAATCCCTGGCCTGCTGAACGGCCTGAAGGCGGGTGTCTTTGCCGCCCTGACGCTTGCCTTGCCCGCCGTTGCCGAGCCGGTGACGACCTTCACGCTCAACAACGGTCTGCAAGTGGTGGTGATCGAAGATCACCGCGCCCCGGTGGTGGTGCAGATGATCTGGTATCGCGTCGGGTCAGCCGATGAACCTGCCGGCACCTCGGGCATCGCGCATTTTCTGGAACACCTGATGTTCAAGGGCACCGAAAAGATCGGCCCGAATGCGTTTTCGGCGATCGTCGAGGCGCAGGGCGGTGATGACAACGCCTTCACCTCATGGGATTACACCGCCTACTTCCAGCGTGTCGCCGCCGACCGGCTTGATCTGGTCATGGAGCTTGAGGCGGACAGGATGCGCAATCTGCGTCTGACGGAAGAGGATGTGGTGACGGAACGCCAGGTCATTCTGGAAGAACGCGGCCAGCGCACTGACAGCAGCCCCGGCGCGCTGTTGTCTGAACAGATGCGCGCGGCGCAGTTCATGAACAACCCCTACGCCACCCCGATCATCGGCTGGCGCCATGAGATGGAGCAGTTGTCACGCCAGGATGCGCTGGACCACTACCAAAGATATTATGCCCCGAACAACGCCACCCTTGTCATCGCAGGCGATGTGACGCCGGACGCCGTCCGCCTGCTTGCTGAAAAGCACTATGGTGCCATCGTCCCCAGCGACGGGATCACCCCACGCGACCGCCCGCAAGAGCCGCCACAGCTGGCCGAACGCCGCCTGACGCTGACCGATGAGCGCGTGTCGGAACCGTACATCCTGCGCACCTACATCGCTCCCGAACGTGATCCGGGCGCGCAAAAGGATGCGGCCGCGCTGACCGTTCTGGCCGAGCTTCTGGGCGGATCTGGCCAGACCTCCGTCCTTGCGCGGGCGCTGCAGTTCGACACGCAGACCGCCGTCTATGCCAGCGCGTTCTACGATGGCACCAGCATTGATGACGCGACCTTTGGCCTGATCGTGGTTCCGGCCCCGGGTGTCAGCCTTGCAGACGCCGAAGCCGCGATGGACGGCGTGATTGCCGATTTTCTGGAAAGCGGCCCTGATCCCGCGGCGCTGGAGCGGATCCGCATGCAGGTGCGCGCCGGTGACATCTATGCCCGCGACGACGTCAACGCGCTCGCCCGCCGCTATGGTGAGGGGTTGAGCATCGGCTTGTCGATCGCAGATATCGACAGCTGGGACGAAGCCCTCTCTGCCGTGACCGAGGCGGACATCATGGCCGCCGCGACGAAGGTGTTTGACCGCCGCAAGGCCGTCACTGGCTGGCTGACCCGACCAGAGGCCGAGCCCACCTTGGTTCCTGCCGCAGATGCCGCCGCAAAAGCCGCCGCAACGACCCCCCAAGCAGAGGCAACCAAATGATCCGCGCCGTTTTCGCTGCCTTTCTGGCGCTTGCCCTTCCGGCCCAGGCCGAAATGCAGATCAAGGAAGTCGTTTCGCCCGGTGGTATCAGGGCCTGGCTGGTCGAAGATCACAACATCCCCTTCACCGCGCTGGAAATCCAGTTTCGCGGCGGCACCTCGCTGGACGCCCCCGAAAAGCGCGGGGCGGTCAACCTGATGACGGCGCTTCTGGAAGAGGGCGCTGCCGAGCGTGACAGCCGCGCCTTTGCCGAAGCGCGCGATGCGCTGGCCGCCGACTTCAGTTTTGACTCTGGCGCCGATTCCGTTGGCGTTTCAGTCCGGTTCCTGACCGAAAATCGGGACGAGGCTGTGGCCCTTCTGCGCACCGCGCTGGTTGAACCCCGCTTTGACCAGGACGCCATCGACCGCGTCCGCGAACAGGTGCTTTCCATGCTGCGGTCCGATGAAAAAGACCCGGATACGCTGGCCTCCAAGGCCTTTGATGCGCTGGCCTTTGGCAGCCACCCCTACGGCTCGTCGGGTGATGGAACGGCTGAGACGGTCACGGCCTTGACGCGGGATGATCTTCTGGCCGCCCATGCCGGTGCTTTGGCGCGGGACCGGATCCATGTTGCCGTTGCGGGCGACATCACCGCCGAAGAGCTTGGCCCCCTTCTTGACCGCCTGCTTGGGGATCTGCCCGTTAGGGGTGCGCCCTTGCCACAAAAGGCCGAAGTGTTGCTTCCACCTGGCCAGACCGTCATCGACTTTCCGACCCCGCAAGCCTCGGTCCTGTTTGGGCACATCGGCATTTCCCGCGACGACCCGGATTTCTTCGCCGCCTTCATTCTGAACGAAGCCTTTGGCGGCGGCCGCTTCACCGCCCGCCTGATGTCAGAGGTGCGCGAAAAACGTGGCCTTACCTATGGCATCGGCAGCTATCTTGTCGGCATGGACCAGGCCGAGTTGTACATGGGCCAGTTCTCGGCCTCGAACGACAAGGTTGCCGAGGCGATACAGGTCGTTCGCGACGAATGGGCCCGGATCGGCAGCGGAGGCCTGACAGAGGATGAGCTTGCCACGACCAAGACCTACCTCACCGGTTCATACCCCTTGCGGTTTGACGGCAACGGCAAGATTGCGAACATCCTTGTCGGGATGCAGATGGATGACATGCCGATCGACTATGCCGTCACCCGCAATGCCAAGATCGAAGCGGTGACGATGGACGACATCCGCCGTGTGGCAAAGCGGATCTACCTGCCCGAGGCTTTGCAGTTCGTGGTGGTCGGCCAACCTACCGGCCTTTGATCCGGCGCCTGCGGCCAAGGAGGCTTGCCTTCCAACCCCTCTTGGGCACGTCCTGCGTTCGTCAGAAACCGGTCCGGCGAGGAGTGCACGACGTGCTCGACGAGCGGTGCGACGGGCGCGTCGCGCCTAGAACACCTTATGCGTGCCCCGGTCATCCGCCACCTCACCGCGCAGGATCGCGGCATAGTGATCTTCCAGCCGGTCAGTGCCAAACTCGGGCGTGGCATCGGCGTCATAGCGCGTGCCGTCCCAGACCAGCATGGATTGGGTCGCATAATAGTGCCCGATTCGCGCCAGCCCGGCCTTGGCCCGCAGCGCAGGCGACAGAAGGGCACCCAGAGACAGCCCTGCAATGATGCCCCGCATCAGCGGCAGGGGTACAGACCGCACCGGCACTAGGCGGGCCAGCAACCGCTCCAGCATTGCCACCTGATCGCGCGGCGTGATTGCCGGCCCCGGCCCGCCGATGGGCAGCACCCGGTTGCGCTTGCCCGGATCGGACAGGCACAGCGCCAGATAGCGCCCAAGGTCCGCGTCCGAGATCGGCTTGCACGCTGTCAGCCGCCCGTCGCCAAAGACCAGAAACGGCTTGCCCGCCTGCACCCGCGCCACCTGACCGGACAGGGATTTGAAGTAGGCCGTCGCCCGCACGATGGACCAGTCAAGGCCACTGGCCATCAGCTCTGCCTCGAACGCCAGCTTGGCCAGTTGAAACGGCAGCAGCGGCTTTTGCACGCAGATCGCGGACAGAAGGACGAACTGCCGCACGCCTGCCGCCTTTGCCGCCGTCAGAACGCTGACATGGACCGCATGGTCCACGGCCCAGGCGTCGGCCGCGTCCCCCGTCCGGCTGGCAAGGCAGGACACCACCGCCACGGGGCGCACCGCCGCCATGATGGTTTGAACCTGCGCAGGATCGGTGACCGCCCCCTCAACCACCCGGCAACCCGGCACGCTGGCGCTGCCCTGACGGACAAGCGCCACGACGTCAAACCCCGCAGCGACCAAGGCCCGCGCCGTCGCCCGCCCGATGGTTCCCGTCGCCCCCAGAAGCAAAACCTCACCAGACATCAGGCCTTCCTTTCTGCCCAAATATCCCCGCGCGGCGCGCAAATCCCCGAGGCCGGTTGGCGCGGAACGCGCCAGAGGCGAGATAAAAGGCATGCGCGGCACGCGCTCATTCTTGCAACCGCGGTCAGGGTCAGAACCGTTCGGCCCGCAGCACCTCGGCGTCGGTGACACCGATCACGCCGATATGCCGTTCCACCACGGTAAAGGCCGCCTCCAGCAGCGTATCCAGCTTTTCGGGCCGCACCAGACAGACGACCGCGACCATCCCGCTGCGCCCCACCTGCCCTTCCCGCGTCCAGCGGCCCGACCGGCCTGATCCGCCCAGAACCGGCAGCACCGTGAACCCGGTGACCCCCGCCTTCTCCAAGGCGCTGGTCAGGCGGCTTTCCATCGGAGCCTCGATGATGATCTCAACCCGCTTTGCCTTGTGCGTCTGCATTTCAGCCTCTCACTGCCTGCGCCACGGCCACCCAGGCCGGGATGCCGATCACCAGATTGAACGGGAAGGTCACCCCCAGCGACAGCGTCAGATAAACGCTTGGGTTCGCGTCCGGCAGGGCCACCCGCATGGCCGCCGGCACCGCGATATAGCTGGCCGATCCTGCCAGCACCATCATCAGCGCCACGCCGCCCGTGGACAGGCCCAGCGCCAGCCCCGTCGCCAGTCCGAACCCCGCGCCCACCACCGGCATGACCAGACCAAAGGCCAGCACCCCCGGCGTCATCACGCCCTTCGCGCCCCGCATGCCCCGCCCTGCCACCAGCCCCATGTCCAGAAGGAACAGGCACAGCACACCCTGGAACGGGGCGACGATGAACGCCTCGATCCGAACCATCCCGTCTTGCCCGGTCACAAGGCCGATCAGGAACGACCCGACCAGAAGGACGATGGACCCGTTAAGCAATATCTCGCGCCACAGGTCGGCATCCATCTTTTCCGCCCGCCCGCCGGACCGGCTGGCCAGATAAAGGGCCGAGATGATCGCCGGAGCCTCCATCGCGGCGGCCACGGCGACCATGTAGCCCTCGGCCACCAGCCCGGCCCCTTGCACGACAGATGAGCCGGTCACGAAGGTCACGATGGAGATTGACCCGTAATGCGCCGCCACCGCTGCCGCATCGGTCGCTGACAGCCGCGTCATCGTTTTGAGCAGGCCAAAGGCAACAAAGGGGATCAGGAAGGACAAGACCACCCCCGCCGCAAGTGCCGCCAGCAGGGTTGCGTCCAGCCCGTGGTCGGCCACCGCCACCCCGCCCTTGAAGCCGATGGCGAAGAGAAGGTAGATCGACATGCCCTTCGCCACCGCCTCGGGGATGCTCAATTCGCTGCGCGCAAGGGCGGCAAACAAACCCAAGGCAAAGCACAGGATCATCGGCGTCAGCAGGTTTGCCCCGGCCAATGACAGGATATCTTGCATGTCTGTCCCCCGTTTTTTCCCCGTATGACACGGGCGCTAAAAACCGCAAGCCTGGGGTGCGGCAATCCCGTTTCGTTCTTCCCCGACTCACACCCCCCTGCTACAGATAGAGGCATGACCGCTCACACCCCCAAGATAACGGGCGCCGATGGCCGCCCCGCGATCCGCCAGCTGGATGAGGCGGCGATCAACCGCATCGCGGCGGGTGAGGTGGTGGAACGTCCCGCCTCGGCGGTGAAGGAGTTGGTGGAAAACGCGTTGGATGCCGGCGCTGGCCGCATCCAGATTGACATTGGCGGTGGCGGCAAGACGCTGATCCGCGTGACGGATGATGGTTGCGGCATGACGACGGCGGACCTGCCGCTGGCCCTGTCGCGCCATGCGACGTCCAAGATCGACGGGTCTGACCTGCTGGATATCCGCAGTTTCGGCTTTCGGGGTGAGGCGTTGCCGTCACTTGGCGCGGTGGGCCGGTTGACCATCACCTCACGCGCCGAAGGGCATGACGGCGCGCAGATCACCTGTGACGCGGGCCGAATGCTGCCGCCGCGCCCCGCCGCCCTGACGCGAGGCACCGTCGTTGAACTGCGCGATCTATTCTGTGCCACCCCGGCGCGGCTGAAGTTCCTCCGCTCGGACCGGGCCGAGATGCAGGCCGTGGCCGAGGTGGTGCGCCGGCTGGCGATGGCCGAACCGCAGGTCGGCTTTACCCTGCGCGAGGTTGCCGATGCCGGTGAGGCGCGCGTCCTGTTCCGCGCTGATCCGCAGCCGGGGGATATGTTCGACGCGCTAGAGCGCCGTCTTGCCGGAATGCTGGGCCGCGATTTCACCGAAAACGCCCTGCGGATTGATGCCGAACGCGATGGCCTGCGCCTGCAAGGCTATGCCGCCCTGCCCACCTATTCGCGCGGGTCGTCTTCGCAGCAGTACCTGTTCGTCAACGGCCGTCCGGTGCTGGACCGGATGCTGTTTGGCGCCCTTCGCGCCGCCTATTTCGATGTCCTGAGCCGTGACCGCCACCCGGCGGCGGTGCTGAACCTGATCGTCGATCCGCAGAGGGTCGATGTGAACGTCCACCCCGCGAAGGCCGAGGTGCGGTTCCGCGAGCCCGACGCGGCGCGCAGCCTTATCATCACCGCGCTGAAATCGGCGCTGACCGGGGCGGGGCATCGGGCATCTTCAACCGTGGGGGCCGCGACATTGGGCGCCTTCCGCTCCGATGCCCGCGTTTACCAAATGGACCGGCCCAGCCAGCAAAGCCTGTCGCGGGCCTTTGCGTTTCAGGCCCCGCATCCTGATCTGACGGGTTTTGCCGAGGCCCCCCAAGCCCCGGCCTTCGCCAGCGAAGAGCGGGCGCAGCCAAGCGATGAGCGGACCGAGGCACACCCTCTAGGGGCTGCCCGCGCGCAGCTGCATGAAAACTACATCGTCGCCCAGACGGCGACCGGCATTGTCATCGTCGATCAGCATGCCGCCCACGAACGACTGGTCTACGAACGCCTGAAGCGCCAGATGGCGGATACCGGCATCCGCACGCAGGCGCTGCTGATCCCGGAAATCGTGGAATTGTCCCCCCCCGATGCCGCCCGATTGCTGGACCATGCCGCCGCACTGGGCGAAGTTGGCCTGACGATCGAGCCCTTCGGCGGCAGCGCCGTCGCCATCCGCGAAACGCCCGCCATTCTTGGCCCGGTCAACGGCGCGGCCCTGATCCGCGATATCCTTGATGAGTTGACCGACGCGGGCGACAGCACCCTGCTTCGCGCCAGGATCGACGCGATCCTGTCGCGCATGTCCTGTCACGGCTCTGTCCGCTCTGGCCGTCAGCTGCGCGCCGAAGAGATGAACGCCCTGCTGCGCGAGATGGAGGCGACGCCGCTGTCCGGCCAGTGCAACCACGGACGGCCGACCTATGTGGAACTGTCGCTGCACGACATCGAACGCCTGTTCGGCCGCCGATGATCACGCTTTTCGGCCAGAGCTATCAGTGGAACGATCCTGAGGTGTTGGTCCTCGGGGGCCTCGTCGCAGTGCTCCTCGGCTTCCTCCTCCTCATCCTGCGCAGCGTCAGTCGATCAGCCACGGCGGCGGAGCCGTTGGTGCGAGAGATCAGCTGGCTGTCCAGCCGCATGCAGCAGTTGGGCGACGGGCAGGAACGGCTTGCAGGCGGTCTGCACCATGTCTCCGAGGCGCAGGCAGTCAGTCAGACCGCGATGTTGCAGGTGATGGAACAGCGCCTTGCCGAGGTTCAGCGCCAGATGACCGAGGCGCTGCACGGCACCTCAACCCGCACGGCCCGGTCATTGGGGGAATTGCAAACCCGGCTGGAAACCATCGACAAGGCGCAGGCGAATATCGAAAAGCTGTCGGGCAACGTGCTGAGTTTGCAAGACATCCTGTCGAACAAGCAGACCCGTGGCGCGTTTGGCGAGATTCAGCTGCATGACATCGTGCAAAAGGCCCTGCCAAAGGACGCCTACACGATGCAGGCCACCCTTGGTAACGGCAAGCGCGCCGATTGCCTGATCCACCTGCCCAATCCGCCCGGCCCCATCGTCATCGACGCCAAGTTCCCGTTGGAGGCTTATGAGGCCATCCGCCGTGCTGACACCCCCCGTGGCGTGGTTGAGGCCGCGCAACAGATGCGTACCGCCGTCCGCGCCCATATCCGCGCGATTGCCGAGAAGTATATCGTCGAGGGTGAGACAGCAGATGGCGCGCTGATGTTCCTGCCGTCCGAAGCGGTTTACGCCGAACTGCATTCAAACTTTCCCGAAATCGTGCGGGAGGGGTTTGCGGTCAAGGTCTGGATCGTGTCCCCCACCACCTGCATGGCCACGCTGAACACCATGCGCGCGGTCCTGAAGGACGCACGGATGCGCGAACAGGCGGGCGCGATCCGCAAGGAACTGGCGCTGCTTTATGCCGATGTTGACCGGCTTGGCACGCGGGTGGAAAGCCTTGACCGGCATTTCGGGCAGGCGGCCAAGGATATCGAGGATATCAAGGTGTCGTCTGAAAAGGCCGGCAAGCGGGCCCGTCGTCTGGATAACTTCGACTTTGAGGAAATCGCCCCGGATGATCCGGTCAAGGTGATAGGGTCCGCGGCTGAGTGAAACCCCGCCCCGAACCCCATCCGGGGCCTCTTCCGATGGTGGGCCGGGCCGCAACCAGAGGTCCCGGGTCAAGCCCGGGACGGGTTGTCATTGTCGCGGCGGCGCGCAAGAACTGTTCATGACCCTGCGCCACCTGACCCAAGCTGACTATACCCGCCAGCCCTGGAAGAACGGTCGCGGCCTCACGGTTGAGATGTGGCGGCTAGAGACGAATGGCCAGCTTTTGGCCCGCTTGTCGCGCGCGGCAGTGGTGGAGGATGGGCCGTTCTCGCTGTTTCCGGGGATCGAACGGAACCTGACGGTTCTTTCCGGCCCCGGTTTCCGGCTGAGTGGTGCGGGCCATGACTTCCGCTGTGATCCGCTGATCCCGGTTGCCTTTCCGGGCGATATCGCCCTGAACGCCAGTGAGACCAACTTCCAGCAGTCCGACGATTTCAATGTGATGACGGCGGGGCGTTTGCCCAAGCCGTCTGTCCTTCTGGCTCAGAACGACAGTCTGGCAGAAGGCGGGCTGCTGGCGCTTTATGCACTGGGGCCGGTCATCGTAAATAGGCTGCAACTGGCGCGGGATGACCTGCTGATAACGAACCGGCCAGTCACCCTGACCGGTGACTGGCCCGTCCTCGCAGTCCGGTTTCAGGGTTTGCCCGAAACCTAGGCCGGGCTTCAGACCGGCGGCCCGTCAGATGCGGAACAACGGCTGCGCCAGACGCGGCAGCATCGACCGGAAGCGCAGCGGTGCATCGGTGGCGGCAAGGCAGATGCAATCCTGCCCGGCAAGCGCCACGGGAGTATGCTCCAGCTCTTCATCGGCAATCTCGATATCGCCCCGACCAAAGCGGTCGTTCGCATCGGTGAAGGCACCTTGCAGGACCAGTGTCAGTTCCAGGCCGCGGTGGCCGTGGTCGGGTACCGCCGTTCCAGCCGGAATATACAGCAAACGGGCCGAAGCATTCGAACCGGTCGGCAGAATGGCCTGCTTGACCCCGCCGCCGATCCGCCGCCAGCGCACTGCGCTTAGATCGCCGCCGATGTAATCGGCCAAGGGTGCCGGAAAGATGCCTGCGGACTTCAAAGGTTCGGCCCGGGTGGCCTGCGGCAAGCCGTCGATCCTGGACAAGGCCGCGTCAAGCGCCGCTTCACCCATCGAAATTTCGTCTACCTCTTCGATCAGCGCGCCGCCCACGGCATCAAACGCGCCGAGCCTTGACCGACATTCATCGCAAAGCGACACATGCGTGGCCACGACCAGATTGAAAGCCTCGGGCAACTGGCCGGCGGCGTAGGCCATCAGCAGCGGGTCCGAAAGATGGTGCCGTATCGTCATGTCCGTCCAGTCCTTCACGTCATGTGGTGGCGCAGCTTGTCCAGCGCCAGCCGGATGCGCGATTTGATCGTTCCCAGAGGTAGGCCAGTTTCGGCGGCAATCTCGCTGTGCGACAAATCGCCGTAAAACGCCCGTTCGATCAAGGCACGCTGTTTTGCAGGCAATTGGGCCAAGGCTTGGCCCAACCGTTCGGTATCTTGCTGGGCTTCCATCGCTTCGGCCTGATCGGGTTCAGGCTCTGGCCCCCAGTCGAGTTCTTCCGGCTCGGCGCGGCGATCTTTCCGCAGCGCGTCGATCCGCTTGTTCCGCGCGATGGTATAGACCCAGGTCGATACCGACGCCCGCGCGGGGTCAAACAGATGCGCCTTCTGCCACAGCGTTGCCATGACATCCTGCGCACATTCCTCTGCCAGCGCCGCACCAGCGCCAGACTTCATCAAGAACCCCTTCACCCGGGGGGCGAAGTGGCGAAAAAGCTGGGCGAACGCCGCCTTGTCCTGCCGGTCGCGCACCCTGACCAGCAGGCCTGCCCAATCGGTTCCATCCTCAGCCTTCGTCACCGTCAGATCCTTCTTGCCGGGCAACCCGTTCCTGGCCGCCACAACAACAGGTTGCAGCGGACCGGATTGCTCCGTCATAGCCGGTCTTGTGGCCTCAAGCATCATGGCAAGTTTACGCACCGTGCCGCGGGTCGGATCATTCTGCGCAATCCGTGCTGCAAATGCGCCATTACTGGCCCATAAATCGCCATGGGATCTGGGTCGGGTAAGAAAACTGTCAAGAGTGTGCTGTCAACTTCCTTTGACAGCCCGGTTCTGGCCGGCGACTATGATCCGACAGAGCGCGTGCAGCGTAAGTCTACCAGGGTCGTCAGGGAAAGTTGTCTGCATGCCGTTTGAGACTTTGGGCTCAGCCCGCCGCCGCGTAGCCGTTATCGGAGGGGGGATCTCCGGCATGGCCGCAGCGCATCTTCTGGCCGACACGCACGCCGTTGTCCTGTACGAGGCCGAAGCCCGGCTTGGTGGCCATGCCCGCACCGTGATTGCCGGCAAGCGCAAGGACCAGCCGGTTGATACCGGGTTCATCGTCTACAACAACGTCAACTATCCGCATCTGGTGAAGCTGTTTGAAAAGCTGGCCGTCCCGACTGTGGAAAGCAGCATGAGCTTTGGCGCCTCGATCAAGGGCGGCAAGCTGGAATACGGCCTCGCCTCGGTCGATGCGATCTTTGCGCAGCGCCGCAATGCGCTTAACCCGCGTTTCCTGCGGATGATCTCCGACATCCTGCATTTCAACCGCAACGCCGAAGCAATGGCCTCCGACCCGGCGATGACGATCCGTGATCTTCTGGCCCGTCTTGGCACCGGGGATTACTTCCGCGATCACTACATCACGCCGTTTTCCGGCGCGATCTGGTCAACCCCTACGTCGGGCATCCTTGATTTTCCGGCGCAGGCGCTTGTGCGCTTTTTCCGCAACCACGCGCTGCTGGACTTTGATGGCCAGCACCAGTGGTACACGGTCAAGGGCGGCTCGATCGAATATGTTCGCCGCCTGCAGGGTGCCATGACGGCGCAAGGCGTCGACATTCGCGCAGGCACCCCCATCGCGGCCGTGCGGCGTGAGGCGGGGTCAGTCCTTGTCCGCGCGACCGGGGATGAATGGGAGCTGTTTGATGACGTCATCTTTGCCACCCACTCCGACCAGTCGCTGCGGATGCTGTCTGATGCCAGCGCGCATGAGGCGGCGAACCTGTCCGCTATTCGCTATCAGCCGAACGAATCAGTTTTGCATTCCGATACCAGCCTGATGCCGAAATCGCGCAAGGTCTGGTCGTCGTGGTCCTACGTCGAACCAAAAACCGGCGCGGGTGACAGGATTGACCTGACCTACTGGATGAACTCCCTCCAGCCGATCCCGCAGGATGACCCCCTGTTTGTCACGCTGAACACCACCCGACACATCAAGGATGCGCTGATCCATGATGTGAACACCTTCCATCACCCGGTGTTCGATGTGGCAGCCCTTGAAGCGCAGGACAGCATCCGCGCCACCAATGGCCGCCAGAATACCTGGTTCTGCGGGGCGTGGATGCGCAATGGTTTTCACGAAGATGGCTTTGCCTCGGCGGTGGATGTCGTCACCGCAATGGCTGAACGCCGTGTGCTAAGGATTGCGGCATAATGCAGGTGCAGCGAATCCGGGCCGAGACGTTCCATGGTCGCAAGGGCCCGGTCCGCAACGCCTTTCGCTACACCGTCGATTATATTCTTCTGGACCCAAACAAGGCGGTCGGCCCGCGCCTGTTCTCACGCAACCGGGGCAACCTCATGTCCTTGCAAGACAAGGATCATGGCGGCGCACCGGGACAGGGCAAGGGTGCGCCTTGGGCGCGAGAGGTGCTGACCGCGCACAACTTGCCTGCTGACAGCATTCGCCTTCTGGCCCAGCCACGGCTATTGGGTCATGTCTTCAATCCCGTCAGCTTCTGGCTTGCCTATGACCGCGTTGGCCATTTGCGGGCTGTGATCGCCGAGGTGTCGAACACCTATGGCGACCGCCACTCCTATCTTTGTCACCGCGAAGACCGCGCGCCGATCACCCGCGAAGATACCATCACCGCGCAAAAGATCTTCCACGTCTCGCCGTTCCAACCGGTTGAGGGAATCTATGCTTTCCGCTTTGATATTCGGCCTGACCGGATCGGCATCTGGATCGACTATACCAGCGCCACCGGTGGTCTTTTCACCAACCTGATCGGCCCACGCGAACCCCTGACCAACCGCGGCATCCTTGCCTCAGCCTTTCGCCGGCCGTTCGGCTCGCGCCGGGTGCTGGCGCTGATCCACTGGCAGGCGCTGAAACTGGCGCTGAAGCGGGTCAAGTTCAACTCCCGCCCCACGCCCCCGAAAGAAGACGTGTCGCAATGATCCTGCGCCAACGCCCCGGCGTTCCCCGCCCCATCTTTAACAACGGCCCAAAGATCCCGGCCGAAGGCTTGCCGTCCCAGCCGGTTGCGCGCTTGCGCGCAGTGGCGAGACAACAGGCTTGCGCGGAACGCGCCTCATCTGACGCCTGCCGCAGCCACCTCGCCGGCCAATCATGAGCAACCGCCTCTACGCCTGGTCACTCTTCGCCGCGCTGATCGCCACGGCGGGTCTGCCGATCTACATCCATGCTCCCAAGTTCTATGTCGACAGCTACGGCGTCAGTCTTGCCTCCATGGGCTTTGTCCTGGCAGCGTTGCGTCTGGTTGATGTGGTGCAGGACCCCGCGCTTGGCTGGCTGGCCGAAGCGACGCGCCCCCGCCGCAAGACCGGGGTGGCGCTGGCGGTGATCCTCCTTGTCGCGTCGATGGCTGCCCTTTTCGCCGTCTCCCCGCCGATCCCGCCGTTGTGGTGGTTCGCGCTTTGCCTCACCGGGCTTTTCAGCGCCTTTTCCTTTCTGACCATCTGCTTTTACGCCGAAGGCGTGACCAAGGCCGAAACCCTTGGCCCCGGTGGTCATATCCGGCTGGCCGGGTGGAGAGAGGGAGGCTCGCTTCTGGGCGTCTGCCTTGCCGCCGTTGCCCCCGTGGCTTTGGGCGCTGCGACCGACAGCCCCTTCACGGCGTTTGCCATGCTTTTCGCTGTGTTGGCGATTGCTGCGACGCTGACCATGCAAAGCCAGTGGCAGGGCCATGCGGCGGAACCTACGCCCAGCCCCTTTGCCCTGTTTGGTCCGGTGCTGGCGGATTTCCTGGCCCGACGCCTTCTTCTTATTGCGCTTTTGAATGCAGCCCCGGTGGCGGTGACCTCGACCCTCTTTCTCTTCTTCGTCGAAAGCCGCCTTGGGCTGCCGGGGTGGGAGGGGCCGCTTCTTCTGCTTTTCTTTCTTGCCGCAGCGCTTTCGACCCCGGTCTGGAGCTATCTTGCCGGCCGCAACGGCCCCCGTCCGGTTCTTCTGTCGGCCATGGTGCTGGCGATCCTGGCCTTTCTTTGGACGTTCACCCTTGGCACGGGGGATGGCATTGCCTTTGCGGTGATCTGCGTCGCATCAGGTATTGCGCTTGGGGCCGACCTGACCCTGCTTCCGGCGATTTTCGCCCAGCGCCTGTCCCAGCTGGGCACACGGGAAGCGGCGGCCTTTGGTTTGTGGTCCTTCGTGTCCAAACTGTCGCTGGCCCTGGCTGCGGCCACCCTGTTGCCCGCACTGGATCTTGCGGGTTTCAAACCCGGCCCCGACAACAGCGAAACCGCCCTGAGCACGCTGACTTTGATCTATGCCGCCCTGCCTTGCGTACTGAAGGTAACAGCTATTCTGCTTCTTGCCGTGACGCCGCTTTCTGAACCCGCGAAGGGAACCGCCTCGTGACTTCGATCCTCTTTGCCCTTCTCGGGGCAGTCATCATCATCATGCTGATGGCCATCCGCAGCCGGTATGCTTCGTTTCAGGCGCAGTCGCCGGCAGATTATGCGGGCCTTGGGCCACAGTTCGACCTGCTTACCCACCTGTCCGGCCCGATCCAGTGCGAAGGCATGATCTTCGGGCCGATGGGCCGCGTCGCATCGCGGTTCGTCGCGGACATGGAAGGAAAATGGGAGGGTAACATCGGCACCCTCAGCGAGGTGTTCCGTTATGACAGTGGCACCGTCCAACACCGCGCCTGGACCCTTGCGTTGGCAAATTCTGGCGACATAACCGCCACAGCGGCAGATGTGGTGGGCCTCGGCTCGGGCCGGGTTGAAGGGCCGGGCGTGATGCTGCGCTACCGGATCAGGCTTACACCCGAAGCGGGGGGGCATGTGCTGGACGTGACCGACTGGATGTATCTGATGGAGAACGGCACGATCATGAACCGCTCGCAGTTCCGCAAGTTCGGCATCAAGGTGGCCGAGCTTGTGGCGACCATGCGCCGTGTACCCGCCCCAGACATGACCCCCGCCGCATGAGGGATTTTTCCGGAAAACGCTATTGGCTGGTCGGCGCTTCGGAAGGGTTGGGCCTGGCGCTGGCGCAGAAACTCAGCGCCGCTGGGGCAGACCTGATCCTGTCGGCCCGCAGCGAAGATGCCCTTGCCCGCGCCGTGGCATCGTTGCCCGGCAAGGCGACTGCACTTGCAGTGGACGTGGGGTCCACAGCCAGCGTGAACGCGGCAGCCGCGCAGTTAGGTGATATCGACGGGATGGTGTTCCTTGCCGGCGTCTACACCCCGATGCGCGCACAAGACTGGAACGCGGTTGACGCGGAAGCCATGGCAAACGTGAACTTTACCGGCTGCATCCGCGCTGTCGGCGCGGCACTTCCTGGCATGGTTGCGAAAGACCGGGGTCATGTGGTCATCACCGGTTCCTTGTCGGGCTTTCGTGGTCTGCCGGGTGCCATCGGCTACGCCGCATCAAAGGCCGGGACAATGGTTCTGGCAGAATCGCTCTATGCCGACTTGCGGAAATCCGGCATTGCGGTGCAACTGGCCAACCCCGGTTTCATCCGCACCCGCCTGACCGCGAAGAACGACTTCACCATGCCGTTCATCATGGAACCCGAAGCCGCCGCCGACATCGTGTTTCGCCACATGCAGTCGGACCGCTTCAAGGTCAGCTTCCCCACCGTGTTTAGCTGGCTGTTCCGCGGCGGCAACTTTCTGCCTGACGCGCTGTACTACAGGCTCTTTCCACCAAAGCCCTGACAATTTAAATAAAATTGTCATCCTTTCTGCGCAAATATCCCACGGGGGTCCGGGGGTGTGAAACCCCCGGCCGCTTGCAAAGCAAACTTACGTCAGCCGCAGGCGCGCCATGAAGAACCCGTCCATCCCGCCCTGATCAGCCCAGTAGTCGGGCCGCAGCCGTAAACCGTTGGCGTCAGTCCACCAGCCAGGCTCCACTCCGGCCAGGTCATGCCGCTCTGCCACCAGACCCGGGTGCCGTGAAAGCGCCGCCGCAAGTTGGCCCTCGCCCTCCTCTGGCAGAAGAGAGCAGGTGGCGAAGACCAGCCTCCCCCCTGGCGCAAGCCAGCCCAGTGCCCGGTCCAGCAGCTGCGCCTGCAAGGCCACAAGCCCGGCAACCTCGCTTCCGTCTTTCACAAAGGGCAGGTCGGGGTGCCGCCGCACGGTGCCGGTCGCCGAACAGGGCGCATCCAACAGGATCGCGTCAAACTTCGCCTCCGGCTCCCAGACCAGCGCATCGGCCACCACGAGCTTTGCGGAAAGCCCGGTCCGCGCAAGGTTTGCCGCCACCCGCGCCATCCGCGGGCCAGACATGTCCAGCGCGGTGACCGAAGCCCCCGACGCTGCCATCTGCAAGGTCTTGCCACCGGGGGCAGCGCAGAGGTCAAGCACCCGTTCACCCGGCTGAACATTTAAAAGGCGGACGGGCAGGGCGGCGGCGGCGTCCTGCACCCACCACCCGCCGGTCGCGTACCCCGGCAGGGCGGACACCTGGCCCGGTGCTGTCAGCCGCAGGCTGCCGGTCGGCAGGACGACACCGTCCGGTGCGTCAAAACCCGGGCGCAGGGTCAGGTCCAGCGGCGGCTCTTGCGCCTGCACCGCCTCGATCGCCGCCACAGCGTCGCGGCCATAGGCGTGGACGATCGGCTGACGCATCCAGCGCGGCAGTTTTTGCGCCGCGAGGGCCGGCCTTTCTGGCAGCGCGCGCAGAACCGCATTTACCATCCCGGCCAGATGTGCGCTGCGTTTGCCGCGCCGCGCCATTTCGACCGCCGCATTGACCACGCCATGCGCGGCCGCGCCCTGCGCCAGTTCCACGACCGCCAGCCGCAGCATGTTCTGAACTGTCAACGGCGGAGATTTGCGCAAGTGCGGTTTCAGCGCCGCGTCCGCAGGTTCCAGATGGCGCAGCACTGCCGCTGCCAGCCGCAGTGCTCGCGCGCGGTCTGCCGGGGCAAGGTCCGGCCCGGCGAAATCCGCCAGCATCCTCCCTTCGCCCAGCACCCCGTCAAGGATCGCCACCGCCGCTGCCCGCGCCGCCAAACCTTCGGCCATCGCCATCCCCTTGTTGCCCGCCCCGCGCGGCGTATATCAGGGCAAGCCCCCGCACAAGGAACCCTGGCATGGACGACGACAGCCTTCCCCCCGCACCCCTTCCACCAGCCGCCCAACGCGCGCTGGCCGAAGCCGCCGCCCGCCGCAAGGTGGCCGAGGCCAAGGCCCCCCTGCCGACTGAGCTTGGTGGCCGCAAAGGCCCTGAACCCGTTCGGTATGGCGATTGGGAGAAGAAGGGCCTTGCGATAGACTTCTGAGAGACCAAGGCAACTTATCGCAGCCGGAACACCGCCGAATCGCCGGCGCCCTGATCGACGGTGAAGCGCAGCTTGTCGGTGCCTTCCGCCTCGACCAGCTGGCAGTTGTAGTCGATGGCCATGCCGCTCCAATCCATCTCGCGGCAGAAATAACCGTCCTGCCACGCCCATGACCCGGTGATTTCCCAGCCAAGCGCGCTGCCCTTGATCTTGCCATCGGGCAGCACGTTCAGCGACAGTCCGTAAAGCGAGATTCGAAGATCGCGGTCCTGCAACAGCGACAGGAACGCATCCTTGTCGCGGACAGGCTCGAACCCGTTAGCGGCGGCTGCGACGGGTGCAGCCAGAATGAACAAAGCGGAAATGAGTATGTGCATAGCAGGCCCCCCGGCGGTCAGTCCGGAGTTTTACGCGGCAGCCGGTTTTCTGGATGACTTCTCAGATTCCCAGCACATCCATCATGTCATAGTGTCCGGGCTTCTGCCCCTGGCCCCACATGGCCGCGCGCAATGCCCCGCGCGCAAAGATTGCCCGGTCGGTCGCCACATGGCGCAAGATCACGCGTTCGCCCATGGCGGCAAAGATTACGTCATGCTCGCCCACGATGTCGCCGCCCCGGATGGCGGAAAAGCCGATCGTCCCCGGCGCGCGTGCGCCGGTGATGCCGTCTCGACCTGACACTTTGGCACTGTCCAGACTGACGCCGCGACCCGCTGCTGCCGCTGCCCCCAGCATCAGCGCCGTGCCGGACGGGGCATCCACCTTCGCCCGGTGATGCGCCTCGACAATCTCTACGTCCCAGTCTTCGTCCAGCGCCGCCGCCACCTTTTGCGTCATCCGCACCAGAAGGTTGACCCCCAGCGACATGTTCCCTGCCTGCACGATCACCGCGTGATGGCTGGCCGCCTCGATCTTTGCCAGATGCTCGGCCTCAAGTCCGGTGGTGCCAATCACATGGCAGGCCCGTGCCTGCGCCGCCAGTGCCGCAAATTCAACCGTTGCATCGGGTGAGGTAAAGTCGACCACCGCCTGCGCCTTGGCAAATGCCTCAAGCGGGTCATCGGTGACCATCACCCCCATCGGAGCGCCACCCATGGCTTCGCCGACATCGCGGCCGATCCAGGCATGGCCTGCGCGTTCCACGCAAGCAGTCAGCCGCAGCTTGTCTGACGCAGCCGCCAGGCGGATCAGCGTTTGCCCCATACGCCCCGACGCGCCTGTTACCACCAGACCAGGAATGTCACCCATGCCGCACCCTCCGCTTTGCCCCGTCCTAACGCCGATCCGTGCCGCGCAAAAGCCCGCCGTTGCAGGGCGCGCCAAAACGGCCTAAAGGGGCGCAATGTCCAGCAATCGCCCCTCCTCTGGTCAGGGTCCGACGCAGCGCCAGTTGCGCGTCGGCGAACTGATCCGCCGCACCCTGTCAGACGTTCTGAACCGGGCCGAGATCCATGACCCCGAACTTAACGCCATGTCCATCACCGTGGGCGAGGTGTCGATGTCGAACGACCTGAAGGTCGCCACCGCCTATGTCATGCCGCTGATGGGGTCGGTCCCCGTACAGGATGCCATCGCGGCGCTGGCGCGCAACAAGGCCGAACTGCGCCACCGCGTGGTGAAGGGCATGACGTTGAAATATGCCCCCGATCTGCGCTTTCGCCCGGATGAGACGTTTGATCGTCTGGATGAAACCCGCCGCCTGTTCGCTGATCCCACCGTCCAGCGTGACCTTGAGACCCCGGACACCCCGGACGAGGACGATTGATGCTGCGCCTGGCATTTGCCCTTTCGCTGGCTCCGCTGGCCGCCGAAGCAGCCACCTGCCGCGACACCACCTTTGATGGCACGGCCTACACCCTGTGTGAGGTCGCGGTTGGCGAAGACCTGCGCCTGTTCCACAGCGGGCCAGAGGGCGTCTACGGCAGCTTCACCAAGGTGAACGCAGCGCTTGAGGGCAAGGCTCTGACCCTCGGCTTCGCGATGAACGCGGGCATGTACCACCGCGACCTTGCCCCCGTCGGCCTTTATGTCGAGGACGGGCGCAAGCAGTCGCGCCTGATCACCAGCGACGGTCCCGGCAACTTTGGCCTGCTGCCCAACGGCGTCTTCTGCATTGGTGATACGTTCCGCGTCATCGAAAGTCTGGCCTATCAGGCCGAAGCTCCCGCCTGCCGTTTTGCCACCCAATCCGGCCCGATGCTGGTCCTGAACGGCGATCTGCACCCCAAGCTTCTGCCGGGCAGCGACAGCACCTATGTCCGCAACGGCGTCGGGGTCAGCGCCGATGGCAGCCGCGCCATCTTTGCCATTTCGGATGACCGGGTGAACTTCCACAGCTTCGCCCGCCTCTTCCGGGATGAGCTTGGCCTGTCTGATGCGCTTTACTTCGATGGCAACATCTCGCGCCTTTATGCGCCCGAGCTGAACCGCCACGACGCGGGCTTTCCAATGGGGCCGATCGTCGGCACCGTCATCCCGAAAGGCTGATCCCTATGGGCCGCATCAAGAAGGGCCGCGCCGTCACCGGCTGGCTGATCGTGGACAAACCAGCCGGGATCACCTCTACCGCCGTGGTGAACAAGGTGAAATGGGCGCTGTCGGCGCAAAAGGCGGGGCATGCGGGGACACTTGACCCTGATGCAACCGGCGTTCTGGCCGTGGCGCTGGGAGAGGCGACGAAAACCATCCCCTACATCACCGACGCGCTGAAATGCTATCGCTTCCGCGTGACGCTTGGCGCGCAGACCGACACGGATGATGCATCGGGCACCGTGACGGCGACCAGCGACCAGCGCCCCACCGACACGCAGGTCGAGGCGGCATTGCACCCCTTCCGCGGCGATATCCAACAAGTCCCGCCCCAGTATTCCGCCGTCAAGGTCGACGGCGACCGCGCCTATGACCTTGCGCGTGAGGGTGAGGTGATGGACCTCGCCGCTCGCGCGCTTTGGGTGGAAAGCCTGACCATGCTGGGCCGCCCCGACCCCGACCATGTCGATCTGGAAATGGTCTGCGGCAAGGGCGGCTACGTCCGCTCCATCGCGCGTGACCTTGGTCTGGCGCTGGGCTGCCTGGCCCATGTCGAATGGCTCCGCCGCACCTGGTCGGGCCCCTTCGATGCCAAACAGGGTGTGACGCTGGACCAGATCGACGCCGAGGCGAAGACGGAGGCGCTGGAAGCACGCCTCCTGCCCCTCGAACTCGGGCTGCAAGATCTGCCCGAATTCCCCGCCACCCCCGAAGGCGCCGCCCGCCTAAGGAACGGCAACCCCGGCATGGTCATCGCCAATGCCGAATGGGGCAGTGAAGGCTGGGCCAGCCTGAACGGCCAGGCGATCGCAGTAGGGCATTACCAGGGCGGAGAGTTGCACCCCTCCCGTGTCTTCAATCGCTAAAACCTGTCTAAAATTGTCTTTCTCTTCGCCAAATATCCCACGGGGAGCGCGAGGGGTGTGAAACCCCTCGCTCCTGCGCCAACCGCAGGGCATGACCCAAAAGGAAAAAGCCCCGCGTCACCGCAGGGCCCCTCAAATATCATAAGCCTGAACCCTCAGACCAGCGCGGCTTTCGCCTGACCGGCGATGGCGTTGAACGCCTCGGGCTCATGCACGGCCAGATCGGCCAGAACCTTGCGGTCCACCTCGATCCCGGCTTTCGCCAGACCGTTGATGAAACGCGAATAGGTCATCTCGGCGTCGAACAGCCGGACGGCGGCGTTGATCCGCTGGATCCACAGCGCGCGGAAGTTGCGCTTGCGGGTCTTGCGGTCGCGGGTCGCGTACTGGTTGGCCTTGTCGACAGCCTGGGTGGCGGTGCGGAAGTTGGTGCTGCGCGCGGCGTAATAGCCCTTGGCAGCCTTGATCACCTTGCGGTGACGGGCGTGGGTGACCACACCGGATTTGACGCGTGACATCTCTGGCTCTCCTTAGCGGTCGTAGGGCATGTACTTCTTGACGATCTTGGTGTCCGAGGCGGACAGCAGCATCGTTCCAGAAGCATCGCGAATGAACTTGGTCGTCCGCTTGATCATGCCGTGCCGTTTGCCGGCAACGCCAGCTTTGGCCCGACCGGAGGCCGTGAAGCTGAAACGCTTCTTCGCCGCCGACTTGGTCTTCATCTTGGGCATTTCCATCTCCGTGGTTTCAGGCAGGACTCGGCATGCCACGTTGGCCGGTCCTGCGGGTAATGAAGCCGTTCCTATAGGCGGGGCGGGTGCCGGGCGCAAGGGGCCGCGACAAGCGGCAATCGTGGTCAGGTGGCCAGCCGGGCAAAGACGCCCAATATCACCGAAGGCACCTCGGAAAAGCTGTAGCCGCCAGGCCGCGTTGTCAGGGCCGCGACGATCATGATGATCGCCGCAAGCCCCATGATCACGCCAACCCGTGGCACCCGCTGTTCTACCCAGGCAGACAGCAGTGACGGCAGCGTCAGCACCAGAAGCAAGATACCTGCCGTCAACACCAGATCCGTATCCATGATACCCCCCGGCAAATGCCTCAAGGGTCAAGGTTACTCGGGGTCAACCCGCGAAATCAACCGTTCATCGCAAGGGGCGACGCGCAGGATGTTCGTGGTACCCTTCACGTTGAACGGCACGCCTGCGGTAACCACGATCTGGTCTTCCTCGGTGGCAAAGCCGTCGTCCCGTGCCGCCTTGACAGCGGCCAGCACCGCGCCCTTGAACCGGTCCTGCGGCGGGGTGATCACGCAATGCGCGCCCCAGGTCAGCGCCATGCGCCGTGCCGTGGACATCAGGGGCGTCAGCGCGATGATCGGCACATGCGGCCGTTCCCGCGCCACAAGGCTGGCCGTCGTGCCGGTCTGGGAAAAGCAGCAGATCGCCTTGATGTTGGTCGCTTCGGCAATCTCACGTGCCGCGGCCACGATCCCGTCGGCCACCGATTCGCGGCGAACCACGCGGCTGGCCTCAATGATCGAGCGGTAGACGCTGTCCTTTTCGACGCTCATCGCGACGTTGTTCATCGTGGTCACGGCTTCGATCGGGTATTTCCCGGCCGCCGATTCCGCCGACAGCATGATGGCATCGGCGCCTTCATAGATTGCCGTCGCCACGTCGGACACCTCGGCCCGGGTCGGAACGGGGGCTTCGATCATCGATTCAAGCATCTGGGTCGCCACGATCACCGGCTTTGCCGCTGCCCGCGCCCCACGCACCAGACGTTTCTGGATCGGCGGCACCGAATAGACCGGAAGTTCGACGCCAAGGTCGCCACGGGCGACCATGATGCCGTCGCTGACTTGCAGGATGGCGTCATAGGCTTTCACGGCGGCAGGCTTTTCGATCTTCGACATGATCGCCGCGCGACCCTTGGCCAGACCACGCGCCTCGATCACATCCTCGGGGCGCTGCACGAAGGACAGGGCCAGCCAGTCAACGCCCAGTTCACAGGCAAATTCAAGGTCGCCCCGGTCCTTTTCCGACAGGGCGGCCACAGGCAGCACCACGTCCGGCACGTTCACGCCCTTGCGGTTGGAGATCGTGCCGCCGACTTCAACGGTACATTCCGCAAAATCCTTGCCGCAGGTGTTCACATGCAGGCGGATCTTGCCATCGTTGACCAGAAGGCTGGTGCCGGGTTCCAGCGCCGCGAAAATCTCGGGGTGGGGCAGGTTCACCCGGGTCACGTCACCGGGGGCGCTGGACAGGTCCATGCGGAAGGCCGCGCCCTCCACCAGTTCTTCCTGGCCATTGGCGAACACGCCCACGCGGAGCTTCGGGCCCTGAAGGTCAGCCAGAATACCAATCGGGCGGCCAAGGTCCTTTTCGACCTGGCGAATGATCTCATGGCGTTTGCGGATGTCATCATGGACGCCGTGGCTCATGTTCAGGCGGAACACATCGGCCCCGGCCTCGAACAAGGCACGAATCATCTCATAGCTACTGGATGCCGGGCCAAGCGTGGCCACAATCTTCACGTTGCGGTGGCGGCGCATCGCCATCCTCCTGCTGATATTTCGGTTCATGTGGGCCGCGTGCCTTATGGCGCAATCCGGAACCTGCCGCAACGCTTTCCCACCGGTTGCCTGCCGGTTTCGGGCGCTCTGCGCTGGCATCGCATCTGCAACGCCATTATGGGAGAGAGGATCGCCCCCAGCATGAGGCCCCCAGTGCCCTTCGAGATCGACGGAGACCACCGCCCCGGCCGCTGGCTGGTCACTTGTGACCACGCCTCGAACCACGTTCCGGACTGGCTGAATGGTGGCGATCTTGGTATTCCGGCCGAGGATATGGCCCGCCATATTGCCTGGGACGTCGGGGCCGCCGGCCTTGCCCGCACCCTTGGCCGTCTGCTTGACAGCCCGGTGATCCTGTCGAACTTCTCACGCCTTGTGATCGACCCCAACCGGGATGAAGATGATCCGACACTGGTGATGAAGCTGTACGATGGCACGATCATTCCCGCGAACCGCCATATAAGCGTGGAAGGGGTTGAGAACCGGCTGGACCGCCTCTATCGCCCCTATCACGCCGCCTATGCGCGTCTTGCGGCCCTGCATCCGCAGCGGGTGATTCTGGCCATCCATTCCTTCACGCCCTGCCTGCGCGGTCGCCCGCCGCGCCCGTGGCATGTGGGGGTGCTGTATTCGCATCTGGATGAACGGCTTTCCAAACCCCTCATCGCTCGGCTGCAGCAGGAACCGGATCTTTGCATCGGCGACAATGAGCCATACTCTGGCCATCTCCCCGGCGATGCCATCGACCGCCATGCGCTGCGGCTAGGACGGCACAACACGCTGGTGGAACTGCGCAATGACCTGATCCAGACCGCGGCCCAGCAAAACCATTGGGCTGCTCGTCTCGCCCCTATCCTGACCGATGTCCTGAAGGAGTTATGAGCATGGATGACCAGACCCGCACGGACCTTGAGGCCGCCACCTTCCGAGCACTTGTCCACCACCTGATGGATCAGCGCCCCGAGGTGCAGAACATCGACCTGATGAACCTCGCTGGCTTTTGCCGCAACTGCCTGTCGCGCTGGTATCAGGAGGCTGCGGCCGAAAAGGGCATCGACCTGACCAAGGACGCCGCGCGCGAGATTGTCTATGGCATGCCCTATGCCGATTGGGTGGTGCAAAACCAGACCAAGGCAGACGGCGCCAAGCAAGCCGCGTTCCAGCAGGCCTTTGCTGAAAACGTGGGCAAGAAAGATTAACGCCCGCGAAGTCGCCGGCAAACCGCGAAAAGTTGATCCCGTAATTCTATCGGGAATCATGGCGCAAGCGCGGGGCTCTGCTACCTTTCATTTATGTTGCTTGATGCCCGCCATGAATACTCCCGCGCAGAATGGATCAGCGACGCTGTGGTCCATGTTCTTGGTGTGGTTGCCGCGCTGATCGCCGTGCCGGTCCTGATCACACTGGCTGTGGTCTGGCGTGGCGATATGCCTGCTGTCGCAGCGACCACGCTGTATGGGGTGGCGTTGATCGCGATGCTGGTCTTTTCGGCGCTTTACAACATGACCACGCGGCCCCGGCCCCGGCGCATTTTCCGCAGCCTCGACCATACGGCCATCCTGGTGAAGATCGCTGCCACCTACACGCCCTTCGCGCTTTTGTCGGGGGCCGAGGCGACGTGGCTGCTTGCAGGGCTTTGGACCGCAGCGCTGGTCGGCGCGGCGATGCGCGCCTTTGCGCCGGACCGCCTGAAACTCGCCGCTGTGGCGTTGGCGCTGCTGATGGGCTGGGCGGGGTTGCTGGCAGGGGGTGAGGTGTTTGCGAACCTCTCTTCCCCCGTGATGGCGCTGATCGTGATCGGGGGGCTGCTATACACCCTGGGCGTGGCGTTCTTCCTGTTTGACCGGCTGCCGTTCCACTATACCATCTGGCATGTCTGCGTCCTTGCGGCGAGCGCGGTGTTCTACGCCGCCGTCACCGTGCAACTGGTGCAGACGGCCTAGACGCCCATCCAGCGCAGGCCTGCCACCACAGCCACACCCAGCAACGCCGCTGCAACGTCACTGCCAAGAACCAGCGTCAGCCCCACCACCGCCGCGAGCGCCAGCGCCTCGGCCAGTCCGCCGGCCTGCAGGGCCAACGCGGCAATTGCCGCCATCACCGCCAGTGGCGTTGCACGCAAGGCCGCTTCCACCCGCGCCGACACAGGGACAAAGCGCATCAGCGTGAACCCCGCGATCCGGCAAAAGAAGGCCGCCGCCGCCATCACAAGCAGGATGAGCGGAAAGCTGTCGGTCATGCCGGGGCCCGGTACATCAGCGCTGCAACCAGTCCACCCGCCAGACCTGCGCCGATGATCGCCGCTGCCGGACCAAGCGTTCCGGCAATCGCAAGCGCTGCCGCAGCCCCGACGGTCACTGGCACAAGGTCTGCCCGTCGCTTGACCATTGCGGTGGTCATCGCGGCGGCGAACGCGGGCAGCATCAGGTCAAACCCAAGCGCCTGGGGTTCTGGCAGGAAGCTGACCGCGCCCGCGCCAATTGCTGTCCCGCCAAGCCACCCCGCCAGCATCGGGGTGCCGGTGCCGACCAGATAGGCCCGGTCTTCCTCGCCCGCCGCAATGGCACGCATGCAAAAGAGCCAGTTCGCATCACCCAGCAACAGAAGACTGCCATAGGCTTTCGGTCCGCTCACCTGCCCCAGCCAAGGCTGCAACGCGGCGCCGAACAGGATGTAGCGCGCGTTGATCACCAGGATCGTGGCAAACAATGCCCAAAGCGTGGCGCCGCCCGTCTGCAACAGGTTCACCGCCGCCAGTTGGGCCGAACCGGAGTAGATCGCGGCGCTGGTCGCCACCGCCTTGCCGATCCCGAACCCGGCTTGCGCCGCGACAAGGCCAAAGCCAAGGCCATAGGCAAATATGCTTAGTCCCAGGGGCAGCCCGTCCCGCATGCCCCGGCGGAAGCCATCAAGCGAGAACGGGGCGTTCATCGGCATAGGGCGGGGTGCACCCCGACAGCCACAGGAATTGACAAGTCATTGATGTCCAAAGGTCAAGCCGGCGAATGGATGGAAAAAGGGAATGTGCCCGGAATGGGGCGTCTCAGATCGCGGCCTTTCGCATCTCGTCCAGATAGATCTCGCGCAGCCGTGTCGCCACCGGACCGGGCTTGCCAGTGCCGACGGGCTTCCCATCTACCTCAACCACTGGCATCACAAAGATCGACGCGGCGGTCGAAAAGGCCTCATCAGCCTCCTGCGCCTCGGCGGCGGTAAAGGCGCGCTCTTCGATTTCGAACTGCGCTTCGGCGGCAAAGCGCAGCACGGCGGCGCGGGTGATCCCGTGCAGGATGTCGGTGCCAAGCTGGCGGGTGATGATCCGGTTGCCCTTTACGATATAGGCGTTGTTCGAGGTGCCTTCGGTCACGGCCCCATCTTCATCGGTGAACCAGCTGTCATCGACGCCGGCTTTCTTGGCCGCCATCTTGCCCATCGAGGGGTAAAGAAGCTGTACTGTCTTGATGTCAACCCGGCTCCACCGCAGGTCGGGGATGGTGATGACCCGGAACCCGGTCTTGGCGGCAGGCGCATCGGCGAGGTTGGGCATGTTCTGGGTAAAGGCCACGATGGTTCCGGGCAGGTTCGGATCGGGGAACACGAAGCTGCGGTCGCCGGGATTGCCGCGCGTTACCTGCAGGTAGATCATCCCCTGGTCGATACCGTTCAGCGCCACCAACTCGCGGTGCATCGCCAGAAGGTCAGCCTCCGCCACCGGGCAAGTCATCTCCAGTTCCGCAAGCGACCGGGCCAGCCGCTTCACATGGCCGTCGAAGTCGATCAGCTTGCCATCAAGGACCGAGGTCACCTCATAGACCCCGTCGGCCATCAGGAACCCCCGGTCAAAGATCGAGACCTTGGCCTCGCCCTCAGGCAGGTAGTCGCCATTCACATAGACAGT
Source organism: Paracoccaceae bacterium (assembly GCA_031425675.1). Classification (GTDB taxonomy): domain Bacteria; phylum Pseudomonadota; class Alphaproteobacteria; order Rhodobacterales; family Rhodobacteraceae; genus Tabrizicola. The sequence goes on from JANPJU010000139.1 coordinate 41,264, forward strand.
GCGGGTCATCGGGGCCTCCATTCTGATGGGCGTTCATCCCGCCTATTTACCGAAGGGTCAAGGGGCGGGTGCCAGATCGGCTGGCACAAGGCGTTCCGCCCGCAGCAGATGCTGCAAGACCCGCGCCAGTCACACCGCATCGTGGCGGGCGTCATGAGCGGTGCCATCGGGCGGGGCAAGGTTGAAGCGGGCGCAAAGGGTATGGCTGCGCAGGGTCTGAACCTCGTCATAAGGCTCCCCTGCCTTCAAGAGAAGGCTGCAGGCATTGCCGAAACGGCTGGCGGGCAGGGGGGCCGGGATGCCGGCAATCCATGGGCTTATGGCCATCAGGTTCAGTTCGTCCTTGCCCCACGACCATATGATAGCATCCCCGGCAATGGCCGCGAAGTTGGGCAGTGCGGACCTAACTGACTGACCCTCTGACCCAATACGCTGGGCCGTGATACCGGTCAGGCTGGTGAAGACCGGGTCTGGCACCACCCGCGCGCCGTGCCGGTCGACCGGCTGTATCAGCGCCTCGAACGGGTCAAGGATTGGAAAGCTCTCGCCCAGACCAAGACGTACGGCCCCGATCTGCACGACCGTAGGATCAGGATCGAACGGCCCACACCAGAACCGCCGCGGAGCGCCATCGACTGTCAGAAACTCGCAGTCAAGGATGACTACTGCGTCCATTCTACCCCCAATTTGCTGCATCAGACGGGTGGACGCCTTCGCCGTCATACCACAAGGGATGCGGCCGGTCTTCGGCCAGAAGGAGCGGGCCATCAAGATCCGTCCAGTCGGCCCCTTGCGCCAGAAGCACGGCCGGGGCCATCGCAAGCGATGATCCGACCATGCAGCCGACCATCACCTTGAACCCCATCGCGCGGGCCAGGTCGCGGGTGGCAAGGCCCTCGGTCAGCCCGCCGGTCTTGTCAAGCTTGAGGTTCACGACGTCATACTTGCCTTTGAGGCCCGCCAGCGAAGCGCGGTCAAAGCAGGATTCGTCAGCGCAGACCGGCAGCGGGCGGGCGATTTCGGCCAGCATGTCGTCCTGTCCGGCGGGGAGGGGTTGTTCGACAAGCTCTACCCCAAGGCGGATCAGGTGGGGCGCAAGGTCGGTATAGACCTCAGGTGTCCAGCCTTCGTTGGCGTCGATGATAAGCCGGGCCTTCGGGGCGCCCTGACGCACCGCCTCTAGCCGGGGCATGTCGTCGGGAGTGCCCAGCTTGATCTTCAGGATCGGGCGCTGGACGTTCCGCGCTGCCGCAACCCGCATCTCGTCGGGTGCGGCGAGGGACAGGGTGAAAGCGGTTACCACCGGAATGGGGGCTGTCAGACCGGCCATCTCCCACGCCCGCTTGCCCGCAAGCTTCGCCTCCAGGTCCCACAGGGCGCAGTCAACGGCATTGCGGGCGGCACCGGGTGGATGGGCGGCTTGGAGCCCCTTGCGGCTGATGCTGTCGGGCAGGGTAGCGATCTGGGCGCGAACGCTGTCCAACGTCTCGCCATAGCGGGCGTAGGGCACACATTCGCCCCAGCCTTTGGCACCTCCGCGCTGGATGCGGACGGTCAGCACCCGCGCTTCGGTCTTGGAGCCGCGGCTGATGGTGAAGGCCTGGGCGAGGCGAAAGGTGTCTTGGGTGACGGTGATCATGGGGGACGCTCATCAAGCCTGAAGGCTTTCTTCGCTGGGTGGGGGCGCGACGCAAGCGAAGAATGCCGAAGGCTTGATGAGCGGCCCATTTGCTGCGGTTGCGAAATGCACTTGCGGTTGGTGACGCAAGATTATATCGCAGGCGCAGCATCCTTTGAAACATGATTGCCCGAAGGTCTGACCTGATGAGCTTCCGCCTGCAGCCCCCAGCCCCCGCCCGCCCGAACCGGTGCCAGCTTTTCGCCCCCGGCTCCCGGCCGGAGTTGTTCTCCAAGATGGCGGCAAGTGCGGCAGATGTGATCAATCTGGATCTGGAGGATTCGGTTGCCCCGGCGGACAAGCCGCAAGCGCGGGCGAACATCATCAAGGCCATCAGTGACGTGGATTGGGGCCGCAAGACCCTGTCCGTCCGGATCAATGGTCTGGATACTCCCTACTGGTACCGAGACGTGGTTGACCTGTTGGAACAGGCGGGCGAACGGCTGGACCAGATCATGATCCCCAAGGTCGGCTGTGCGGCGGATGTCTATGCCGTCGATGCGCTGGTCACCGCTTGTGAGGCGGCGGCGGGGCGGGCCAAGCGGATCAGCCTTGAGGTCATCATCGAAACGGCGGCAGGCATTGCACATGTCGAGGAAATCGCCGCCTCAAGCCCCCGCCTGCAGGCGATGAGCCTGGGTGCCGCAGATTTCGCGGCCAGCATGGGGATGCAGACGACGGGCATCGGCGGGACGCAGGAGAACTATTACATGCACCGCGAGGGCGAGCGGTTCTGGTCCGACCCGTGGCATTGGGCACAAGCCACAATCGTCGCGGCCTGCCGGACGCATGGGGTGCTGCCGGTGGACGGCCCCTTTGGCGATTTCAGCGACGAAGAGGGCTTCAAGGCGCAGGCGCGGCGGTCGGCGACCCTTGGGATGGTGGGCAAATGGGCCATCCACCCCAAGCAGGTGGCGCTGGCCAATGAGGTCTTCACGCCATCAGACCAGGCTGTAACCGAAGCCCGCGAAATCCTTGCAGCGATGGAGGCCGCGAAGGCCGCGGGTCAGGGCGCTGCGGTCTACAAGGGCCGTCTGGTGGACATCGCCTCCATGCGCCAGGCCGAGGTGATCGTCCGGCAGGCGGAACTGATCAATGGCCTGTCATGAAGCGCCTGTCATGAATCGTTGACAAACCGCCCTTCAAACGGGCAGGTTCACGCAGCGTCAGCCCGGCAAGCGGGCAGTCTGCAAAGAACAAAGGAATACCTGAGCCGCGCACCAGGGGAGGGGAGGCCCCGCGCGGCGATTAGGGAGGATGCACGCCCCGGACCTGCGGTCCGGGGCGCTGCTGTTTCTGGCAGCGCGTCGTGCAAACTGTGTTCGGATGCCGGCCCCCATTCCTGCCGAGTTGCATCAGACCAGACCCGAGGGCATATAGAGAGCGTCCCCGGAAGGAAGCGCCATGAACTATCTTGAGTTTGAAAAGCCCCTCGCCGAAATCGAAGGCAAGGCCGAAGAGTTGCGGGCGATGGCCAAGACCAGCCCCGGCATGGACGTCTCGAAAGAGGCCGAGGGGCTGGATCGCAAGGCGGAAACTGCGCTGCGCGACCTGTACCGGAACCTGACCGCCTGGCAGAAGTGTCAAGTGGCGCGGCACCCGGACCGGCCCCATTGCAAGGACTACGTCGAGGCGTTGTTCACGGAATACACGCCATTGGCAGGGGACCGGGCCTTCGCCGACGACCATGCGGTGATGGGCGGGATCGCGCGGTTTCAGGACCAGCCGGTCGTCGTGATCGGGCATGAAAAGGGCAATGACACCAAAACCCGGATCGAACGCAACTTTGGCATGGCCCGGCCCGAGGGGTATCGCAAGGCGATCCGGCTGATGGACCTTGCAGACCGGTTCCACCTGCCGGTGATCACATTGGTGGATACGCCCGGTGCCTATCCCGGCAAGGGCGCGGAAGAGCGTGGCCAGGCCGAAGCCATCGCCCGGTCCACCGAAAAATGCCTTGCCATTGGCGTGCCCCTGATTTCCGTGGTGATCGGCGAAGGCGGGTCCGGTGGGGCGGTGGCCTTTGCCACGGCGAACCGGGTGGCGATGCTGGAGCATAGCGTCTATTCGGTGATCTCGCCCGAAGGCTGCGCGTCGATCCTGTGGAAGGACGCCGAAAAAATGCGCGAGGCCGCCGAAGCGCTGCGCCTGACCGCGCAGGATTTGCAGAAGCTGGGTGTGATCGACCGGATCATCAAGGAGCCGATGGGCGGCGCTCAGCGCGCGCCGAAAGAGGCAATTGATGCGGTTGGCAAGGCCATCGAGGCTATGCTGAAGGACCTGTCTTCGAAAAAACCCGACGCGCTGATCAAGGATCGGCGGCAGAAATTCCTGGACATGGGCACCAAGGGGCTGGCGGCGTGAACCCCTGGCTGATCGTTGTCATTGCAGGGCTGATGGAAACCGGGTGGGCGCTGGGCCTGAAATACTCCGAAGGGTTTACCAGGGCGGTGCCGACGGTCGTGACCATCGTGCTGGCGCTGGGATCCTTCTACCTTTTGTCGCAAGCCATGAAGACGCTGCCGGTCGGCACTGCTTATGCGGTCTGGGTCGGCATCGGTGCGGTCGGCACCGCGATTGCGGCGGTGTTTCTGTTCGGCGAGCCGGTCAGCGCAATGCGCGTGATCGGCGTGCTGTTGATCCTTGCCGGGATCGCTGCACTGAAATTCGCATGATGCGCGGGGCGATCCTTGTCTTGGGCCTGTTGACGGCTTGGCCCCTTGCAGCGGGAACGCTGGAGGGGCGGCTGGTCACCTTTACCGTCGAGACCTGGGACCAGCGCGAGCAGCCGTTGCTGGTCGCGCGCGGTCGGACGGTGACGGTGGGCCAAGGGGTGGAGTTCGGGCTGGAACCGGAAGGCTTTACCGGCGGCCTGGACGTGGTGCCGGTGACCGTGGAAATCGGGCCGACGCGAATCGAGCTGAGCTATCCGCGCGGGATCGGGCGGTTTTACGATTCGGCGTTCAACGGGTATGTCCTGCGGTTCGAAACCGAGTGCGCTTTGTTTCAAAACCTGTCCATCGACCCCATGGGCACCACGATGAAGGTGACCGAAGTCTGGTCCGAGGCCGGGGCACTTTACATCAACGTCTCGGGGCTGGGGTATGGGCCGGAGTCGACGCTGGCGCTTGACCTTGAGGTGGCGGACTGTCCGCTAAGCTGAAGCCTCATCGTTCGACTTCGTCTCCTCTTCGGGCGCGCGGCGAGGATTGACGAAGTCACGAACGAGCCGTCCCTGTCACCACATTGTCCTTGCCGCGCGGGCGGGCCAATCGGCATCGTAGGCCTGCCCGTCAATCCGGCCCTCAGTAATTTCGCGCAGCATGTCGCCGACCGTTGGAACCCCTTGGGATTGGTCGCCAGAGGTCCACAAGGCCGAACGGATCAGCGCGCGGGCGCACTGGGAATAGACCTCGGCGATCTGGATCACGATCACGCTGCGCGGGCGTTTGCCATCCCGGTCAAAACGGGCGCAAAGGCCGGCATCGACGGTAAGGCGGGCGGTGCCATTGACCCGGATCGCGGTGTTGGAACCGGGGATCAGAAAGATCAGGCTGATCCGCCCGTCGCGGACGATGTTGCGCAGACTGTCGATGCGGTTGTTGCCGTGCCAGTCCGGCAATGCCAGCGTCTGCGGATCAAGAACGGTGACCACGGGACCTTCGTCGCCGCGAGGGCTACCATCGGTGCCTTCCGGGCCTACAGTCGTCAGGATGCAGAACCGGGCGCGATCAAGACAGGCGCGGTAGGCAGGGGTGAGATGGTTGGTGACCTTGACCAGCGAAGCCTCACCCGGTTGGCCGTAATGGGTGTGCAGGTCATCAAGGGTTGTGATCCAGTCCATACCGCGTGCCTTTTGCTGATCCCGGAGGGTTTCACACCCTCCGGACCTCCCGTGGAGTATTTCCCAAAAGAGCAAACAAATTTAAGTCAAGTTTTCCGTTTCTTCGGTTTGGGGGCGGGGAGGTCTGCCGCGATGGCCCTTAGCGCCCGGATCACTGCGACAGGATCATCCAGGGCATCGGTGACAAGAAGATGAAACTTTGCTCCGGGATAGGGATGGCCCGTGGCGCAATCCGGCAGTGCAGCCTGCGCGCCGGGGGTGGGCTTCAGGAAAAGCTGGTCGTCGCAGACAAGGGCGACGACCTTGCCGTCAAGGTAAAGGGCTGCCTCACCGAACATCTTGCGGATCGTCAGCGGCAGCGGGTCAAGCGCGTCGAGGAGGTGGGCAAGGGTTTCGGGGCGGGTGGACATCACCCCTTGAACCCGGCATCGCGCATCAGGCGGTTGGAGTGGGTTTCAACTTCGGCCTCAAGCCGGGCCATCACCTCGGCCATAGGCAGGCCGGGGGGGATGGGGGGCAGGAAATCCACCACAGCAAGGCCGGGTTTGCGCAAGATGCCGCGCTTTGGCCAGAAGACCCCCACGTTGGTGGCGACCGGATAGCAGGGCTGGGCAAGCTGGTCATAAAGAAGTCCGGCACCAACCTTGTAGGCCTTCTTGACCCCGGGTGCGACGCGGGTGCCCTGCGGGTAGATGATCAACTGCCCCGGTTCGGCCGCCCCAGCCGCGACATCCGCCTTCATCCGGGCGATGGCAGCGCCGCGCTTGCCCCGGTTGACCGGAACGCAGCCGATCTTGCGGGCGTATTGACCAAGGAACGGGGCATACATCAGTTCCGCCTTCATCACGAACTTGCCTGCGGGAACTGCGTTGAAGATCATCAGGATGTCGAGAAAGCTTTGATGTTTGGCAGCGACCAGCGCTTCACCTGTGGGTGGGGTGCCTCGCACCTCACACCGCAGGCCGCACAAGATGCGCAGGGTAAGGATCACCCAGCGGCAAAAGGTTTTGCAGGCGGTGCGCGCGCCGTGACGCGAGAACAGTGCCCAAGGCGCGAAGACCAGCGCGATCACCGCCATGGCCAGGTACATCTGGACCACGAAGACCAGCGAGAGGACCCAGCGGATGGCGATCATGTCAGCTCCTTCAGCTTGGCAAGGGCGGCGCGGCGGGTCGCAAGGAACGCCACCAAAGCCGCGACCGGGGGCAGGATCAGGGGCCAAAGCCAGCCCCGGCCCGCAAAGCCAAGGCCGGTCAGGAAGCCACCGGCTGCATCGGCGGCGGGCAGGGCAGCAACCCCGGCGATGCCTGCTGCGGCCCCGACGGCAGCCCCGGCCAGCGTGCGCAGGGTGAAGCGGCGGACAAAGGCACGGGCGATGTAGCTGTCTTTGGCCCCGACAAGGCGCAGGACGCGGATCACCTCGGCATTGGCGGCAAGGGCCGCGCGGGCGGCAAGCGTGATCATCGCGGCCATGGTCGCCCCGATCAGCGCGATGGACAGGACGCCCAGCAGGCGGATGCGGTTCGCAGCTTCGGCCAAGGGCCGGCGCCAGCGGGTGTGATCATCCAGCAGCGCACCCGGCGCTTCGGCGGCCAGGCGCTGGCGCAAGCCTTCGCTGTCATAGCCGGGGTCCGCCTCAACCACCTCGAACAGGCGGGGGATCGGCAGCGCCTCGATCGGCAGGCCGGGGCCGAACCACGGCTCCAGCAGGGCGCGGGCTTCGGCGTCGTCAATGGCGCGGAAGCTGGCGATACCGGGGGTGGTGGCAAGCGCGGTCAACACCGCGTCAGTCTGGATCTGGACCTGATCCAGCGGGGCGGACAGGCGGATCGTGGCGGTGCGTGCGAGGGCCTCGGACCAGCGGTCGGCAAGGCGACCGGAGGCGAGCGACAGGGCCAGGGCGAAGACGCAGAGGAAGGTCATCGCCCCTGCGGTGAAGGTGGTCAGCCAGGCCGTTGGGCCTGACGGGGGCACCACTTGCAGCGCGCGGGTCGACGGGCTGGCGGGTTTGGCGGCGGGAAACTTCACAGGTCGGCCCCCGCCAACTGAATCCGGTGCTTGGCGATCCGCAACACGCGCGCCTGGATCTGCGCCTTGGCCTGGCGGATCAGGTTGAGGTCATGGGTGGCGACAAGGATGGTCTTGCCCATGCGGTTCAATTCCACCAGCAGGGTCAGGATGCGCAGCGACATCTCCCAATCCACGTTGCCGGTGGGTTCGTCCGCAAGGATCACGTCGGGGTCAACGATCACGGCGCGGGCAAGGGCGGCGCGCTGACGCTCGCCACCAGAAAGCTGCGGCGGCAGGGCGTCGGCCAGATGGTCAAGCCCGACCCAGCCCAGCAGGTCTTTCATATCCTGACCGTCGCTTTCGCGGTCGGACACGGTAAAGGGCAGCGCCATGTTGGCGGCCAGCGACATGTGATCCAGAAACTTGCAATCCTGATGCACGATGCCGATGCGGCGGCGGGTGCGGGCCACGTCGTCCCGTGACAGGCTTTTGACGTCTCGATCAAAGAGCGTGACCTTGCCTGAAGTGGCCTGCAGCTCGGCATAGGCAAGCTTGAGGAAGGTCGATTTGCCTGACCCCGACGGCCCGGTCAGGAAATGGAACGACCCCGGCGCAAGGCGCAACGAAACGTCGGACAAGAGATCTCCCCCGCCGTAACTGTAGGCCACGTTGTCAAAGGCGATCACGTCAGTCCCTTCGAAGTTCTCATGGCCGGTTTGCCGGTCTTGCTGATGATTTTTGCTGCAGCCCCCGGGGCTACGACTGCGCTTTCCATCGCACAGGCGTAAACGATTGCACAAGAGCGCGCTACAAAGCCTTGGAACAACAGGAATTAAGAGTTACAAACGCGCTTGGGGGAGCCGGGAACAGGCTTTGAGGGATACGAATGCGGTTGGTTTGCCCGAATTGTGAGGCCAAGTACGAAGTTCCGGAAGATGCGATTCCGGACGTCGGACGGGATGTTCAATGTGCCAGTTGCGGACATTCCTGGTTCCAGATGCGGCCCCGCCCGGCCGCAGCGGGATCTGAGGTGCCGCTGTATCTTGCCCCGGAACCCGAGCCTGCTGACGCGGCTGCGCCCGAAGCCGCAACCGTCGCTGAGGTGGAACCCGAAGCGCCCGCAGAACAGATCATAGACGCAGAAGCAATTGCTGCAGAACCGCCCGCTACGGAACTGGCTGAAGCTGAAACGCTGATTGCCGAGGATGAGGCAGATCAACCACTGGTTGAGGGGGCGGTGTATGCCACGGCAGCGGCCAGCGCTGATCCAGAGCCGGATAGCCAGGTTGACCCTTCGGTAGATGCGGACAACACCGTTGCCGAACCGTTCCCAGTTGCCGAGGGCGTGGTTGAAGCCATGCCAGAAACGGCAAAGCTTTCGGCCGCTGAGGCAGAGGCCGCTGAAATCGTGTTTGCCGGCGACGCCGACACAGACTTTGAACCTGCGCCGGAGCTTGCTGCACCCGTTCAGGGCACTTCCGAGATCGAACCTGAAGCAGAACCCGCTCCCGAGGGCAGGCCAGAAGCGGACCCTGCCCCCGCCCCGGTAGCAGCGGCGGCGTATGCGGTGGATGAAAGCGTCCTTGCGATCTTGCGCGAAGAGGCCGAGCGTGAGGCGCAGGCCCGCCGGTCGGAAGCCAGCCCTCTTGAAAGCCAGACCGATCTGGGCCTGGATGCGGCAATGCCCGGTCGGGAAAAGCCGGCCCCGTCCAAGCTCAACGGTGATCTGGTGGATCACGCCAGCGATGCCGCGCTGAAGCCATCGGCCCGTCGTGACCTGCTTCCCGACGTTGAAGAGATCAACTCGACCCTGCGCCCGTCAGAGATTCCGGTGGCGGATTTCATTCAGCCCGGCCCGCCCCAGCGGGAGACAAGGGGTTTTCGCAGCGGTTTCCTGATGGTGATGACCATCGCCATCATCGGGACGGCGATCTACACCGCGGCGCCCCGCTTGTCAGTGATGGTGCCTGCCCTTGCCGGCCCGCTTGACGCGTTTGTCGGTGCCGTCGACAGCCTGCGCTTGTCGCTGGACGGCGTCATGCAATCGGCCACCGTGGCAATCAACGGCAGCTAGGCCCAGCCCACCCAATTCGGCTTGCCCCTTGGCGGCGGGGCCAGTATCGCTTGGGCAATGCCACTGCCTGCCATCCATTGCCTGCCTGATTGCTTGCCAAGGAGCCGCCATGACCAACACCCGTTTCGACAAGTCAAAGCTGCCAAGCCGCCATGTGACCGAAGGTCCGGCGCGCGCCCCGCACCGCAGCTATTTCTACGCGATGGGCATCACCGAGGAAGAGATTCATCAGCCCTGGGTGGGCGTGGCGACCTGCTGGAATGAAGCAGCCCCCTGCAACATCGCGCTGAACCGTCAGGCCCAGATCGTCAAGCATGGGGTGAAAAAGGGCGGTGGCACCCCGCGTGAGTTCACGACGATCACCGTGACCGATGGCATCGCCATGGGGCATGAGGGGATGCGGTCCTCGCTGGCGTCGCGCGATGCGATTGCCGACACCGTGGAACTGACGATGCGCGGGCATTGCTATGACGCCATCGTGGGTCTGGCCGGGTGTGACAAGTCGCTGCCAGGGATGATGATGGCGATGGTGCGGTTGAACGTGCCAAGCGTGTTCTTCTATGGCGGGTCGATCCTGCCGGGCCGCTACAAGGGTCAGGACATCACCGTGCAAGACATGTTCGAGGCGGTGGGCAAGCATCAGGCGGGCAACCTGTCGGATGCCGAACTTGAGATCATGGAGCGGGTGGCCTGCCCGTCCTCGGGTGCCTGTGGCGCGCAGTATACGGCGAACACGATGGCCTGCGTTTCGGAAGCTATCGGTTTGGCACTCCTGAACTCCTCCAGCGCGCCGGCGCCCTATGAAAGCCGCGATCAGTATGGTGAGGCGTCGGGCGTGGCGGTGATGCACCTGATCGAAAAGAACATCCGCGCGCGCGATATCGTGACGCTGAAGTCACTGGAAAACGCGGCGCGGGTGGTCGGTTGCACCGGTGGGTCGACCAACGCGGCGCTGCATTTGCCCGCTCTGGCGAATGAGGCAGGGATCGACTTTGACCTTTTTGACGTGGCCGCCTGCATGAAGGACACGCCCTATTTCGTCGACCTGCGGCCCGGTGGCAAATACGTCGCCAAGGACCTGCACGAGGTGGGCGGCGTGGCCGTGGTGATGAAGGAACTTGCGAAGGAGGGGCTGCTGCACCTGGATTGCATGACCGCTTCGGGCAAGACGCTTGGCGAAAGCCTTGAAGAAATCCGCGGTGAGGCAGATGGCACGGTGATCTACCACATCGCCTCACCCATCACCAAGACGGGCGGCGTGGTGGCACTCAAGGGCAACGTGGCCCCCGATGGGGCGATCGTGAAGGTCGCGGGCATGACCGAGGCAGAACAGGTGTTCACCGGCCCGGCCCGCGTGTTTGAGTGTGAGGAAGATGCGTTTGAAGCCGTCAAGCAGCGCGCTTATGAGGAAGGTGAGGTCATCGTCATCCGCAACGAAGGCCCCGCTGGCGGGCCGGGGATGCGTGAGATGCTGTCAACCACCGCCGCCCTGTCCGGTCAGGGCATGGGCAAGAAGGTGGCGCTGATCACCGATGGCCGTTTCAGTGGTGCGACACGCGGGTTCTGCGTCGGCCACGTCGGGCCTGAGGCCGCGCATGGCGGGCCGATTGCCCTGCTGCAAAACGGCGATGTCATCACGCTGAACGCCCTGACCGGTGAGATTTCGGTGGCGGTGCCGGATGAGGAGATGGCCCGCCGCAAGACCGAATGGATAGGTCCGCGCAAGACGCAATACACCAGCGGCGCGATCTACAAGTTCACCAAACTGGTCGGCGGCGCGCGCTGGGGGGCGGTGACGCATCCCGGTGCCAAGGGCGAAAGCCACATCTATATGGACCAATAGGGCCAGCCATG
>JANPJU010000140.1:0-51897 GCA_031425675.1 Paracoccaceae bacterium
ACCGGGAAATCGCTGGTGATCGCGTCTTCCTGATAGTCGCGCGCGCCCTGGCTTATGCCAGAGGCCACGTCATAGCGCGGCTCACGCGATCGCCATATCATGCCCGTCTCCCCCGCCTTCGGCCGCCGACCAGTTGAACGCAGGCGTGCACAGCACCTTGAGCAGCAGCGTCGTCTCGCCGATCTGGATCTCATCCCCGTCGACCAGCGGTTCGGTCGACAACAAGGGCTTGCTGTTCAGCCGCACGAGGTTCGACTTGCCGCCGTGGCCCACATGAAACTGATGCGTCGCAGCGTCATAGGCCACCGCCGCATGGTTCTGCCGCGAAATCGCCATGTCGCCAAAATCCAGCGCAACCGTCTGATCCGTCCCGCGGCCAATGTGCGATACGCCTTGGCCCAGAGGGAACACCGCACCACGACCGGCACCGTCCTTGATGATCAGCCAGCCGGTCGGGAACATGACCATGTTGGCCTTGGTGCCGGGCTTCGGGTCTTCTTCCATCCGGCCTTCGTCGAACAGGGGCACGACCGAGGCCGGCTGCGGCTCAAACCCCAGCACGCGGGTCTTGGTCCGGGTTGGGCGGCGGCGCGGCGCGGCATCAATGTCACGCTGTGGTGAAGCCGCGGGTTCAGGCTCCATGTCCCAGATGTTGACGGCGGGCATCGGGCCATCCTTGGCCACGACCGCGCTGGTCGCGGTCTGGGTGAGCACTTCCGGCGCGCTGTCGGAAAGTTTTGGGAAACGCCCTGCCGCCGGGCCTTCGCCTGCTGCGACGGCATTGATCGCGGCCTTCGTCGCCTTGATCTGTTCTGTCTCCGAACCACGGAAAGTTGCGCCTTTCTGGCGCCCTTTGGGCTTGCGGCGCAACAGCCAGTCTAGAAACCTCATAGCGCCACTCTCCCTTCCCTGCATGATGCAGGGGATCCATCCGGACTTTGACTGTTGAACACGGGACGGTTGTTGCAAGCCACGAACACACCTGAAGGATTACCTAGCGTGTCCGTGTCTGACCACTCGTCGATACCCATGCCTGTTGACCCACCAATCATGTCAAGGAATCAGCCCATGAGATGTATAAAAGCCTGTCCATCCTCAAAAATCTATACAAAGACTTTGGCCAAAAAGTGATCCGATTTCGGTCATTTCACGATCCAGCGCAGCCTTTGCTGGGTCAGGACATCCGGTCCACCACGAAATCTGCAAGCTCAGATAGCATTTCGCGCAGCGCACTCGCCGGAAGGTTGTGAAGAGCGGTCTTCGCGCGCGCAGCCCAAGCCAGCGCCTCATCCCGTGCAGCCTCAATGGCGCCGTGGTGGCGCAGAATTGCAAGGGCCTGATCAAGATCACCGTCGCGCTGGTCACCCTTTTCGATCACCCGCGCCCAAAAGGCACGTTCATCGGCTGAGGCTTTCGCTACGGCCCGGATCACCGGCAGCGTCAGTTTGCGCTCACGAAAATCGTCGCCGGTATTCTTGCCAATCACAGCAGCGGTGCCGCCATAATCGAGCACATCGTCAACAATCTGGAAGGCGATTCCCAAGGCATCGCCATAGTCGAACAGCGCCCTGACCTGGCCCTCGGGCGCACCAGCAATGACGCCGCCCACCTCGGTCGCGGCGGAAAAGAGAGCGGCGGTCTTGCCGCGCACCACTTGCAGGTAGATCCGCTCATCGGTCGCCAGATCCTGAGCTGCCGTCAGTTGCAACACCTCACCCTCGGCAATCGTGGCGCTGGCGTTCGCCAGAATGTCCAGAACCCGCAGATTGCCGGTTTCCACCATCAGCTGAAAACTGCGGCTGAACAGATAGTCGCCGACCAGGACCGAAGACTTGTTGTCCCAAAGAAGGTTGGCGGTCGGTCGCCCGCGCCGACGCTGGCTTTCGTCCACCACATCGTCGTGCAAAAGCGTGGCGGTGTGGATGAATTCGACCGTGGCAGCCAGCTTCTGGTGATCGGTGCCCGCATAGCCCAGCATCCGCGCAGCGGCGAGGGTCAGCATCGGGCGCAACCGCTTGCCCCCGGCTTCCACCAGATGGGCGGTCACTTCGGGGATGCGGGGCGCGTGCTCTGATGCCATCCGGTCCCGGATCAGCCGGTTCACGGCGGCCATATCCTCGGCCAGCCAGTCGGCCAGCCGGTCCTGTGGCGCCTTTGCCTTTGCGTCGCCTGAGCCGTCCATTTCCGCCCCTTGCCCCTGCCATGCCGGCAGGGTTAACCTTATGCCATGAAGGAAATTCTGCGCACGACCGACCCCACGACGATCGCCTTCGCCACGCACCTTCTGAACGGCGAGGGTATAGCCACCTTTCCGCTGGACGTCCACATGAGCATCCTTGACGGAAGCCTTGGCATCCTGCCGCAGCGACTGATGGTCGCGGACCGTGACCATTTCCGCGCAACGGTTATCCTGCGGGACAACGATATAGCGATCGCCTGATGTTCGCGGCGGATGCGCTGTCGGATGACCGATTTCTGAATGGGCGTCTGACCCTGCTGCAGCCCCTGAAAGGCTACCGCGCGGCGACTGATCCCGTGCTTTTGGCCGCCGCGTGCCCGGCAAAGACAGGTGACAGTGTGCTTGACCTTGGCTGCGGCGCTGGAACGGCAGTTCTGTGCCTTGGCCGCCGCGTGCCGGGTCTGCACATGGCGGGGCTGGAGGTGCAGGCCGATTACGCCGACCTTGCCCGTCAGAACGCCGCGCGCAACGACATTGATCTTGAGGTGCATGAGGGCGACGTTTCCCACATGCCGGCCGCCTTGCGCCGTGATTTCGACCATGTGATTGCCAACCCGCCCTACTATCCGCCAAAGGGCAGCGCCTCGCCCATAGCAGGCCGGGCGCAGGCGATGCAGGTGACAACGCCCCTTGCCGACTGGGTCACTGCGGCGAGCCGCCGTCTGCGCCCCGGCGGTTGGCTGACGCTGATCTGCGGCGCAGACGGCCTGCCGCATGTTCTTGCTGCAATGGGCGGCAAACTTGGCTCCGCCGCCGTGCTGCCGCTTGCCGCGCGGCAGGGGCGTCCCGCGCTGCGGATCATCCTGCAGGCGCGCAAGGGCGGCCGCGCGGCCTTTCGTCTGCTGGCGCCGCTGATCCTGCATCACGGTGACAGCCACGACGGCGATCGCGAAAGCAATACGCCCGAGGTTCAGGCCGTCCTGCGAGATTGCGCTGATCTTGTGGCGCGTTTTCGCTGAATTTGTCGGATTACCCTGTCACAGACTTGTAACAAGGGATGACACGACTCGGCTTTCGTGGTGCACTCAACTTGTAGGCAACCAAGGAGGACGACCATGACGATCGCATCGCATCTGGTGGAACTGCGCAGGAAGCACGAAACACTTTCCGAAATGGTGGAAAAAGCCCAGCGCAGTCCGGCAACAGATGCCTTGAAGATTGCCGAGTTGAAAAAGCAGAAACTTCGCCTGAAGGAAGAAATTTCGCGTCTCAGCCAGCATTAGATTGGTTCAACCCTTGGCGCTGGCCCGCGCGGCCAGTGCCGCACCCCCCGCGATCAGCACCGCTGCCAGCGCGATTGCCCAGCTTGGTCTGGTGATGCCGGCCGCGACCAAAGCCAGCGTGGACAGAAGGGGTGCCGCATAGGACGCGACGCCCAGAAGCTGGATGTCGCCGCGCTTCATCCCGATATCCCAGGTGAAAAAGGCCACCCCCACCGGACCGATCCCTAGCGCCAAGACCGCACCCCAGCCAAGGGGCCCCACCGGCCACGTCGTCTCTTCCAGCAAAAGATGCGCCAGCGCCGATAAAAGTGCCGTCGCAAGGCAAAAGACCGTGACGCTTTCCGTCGGCACATCGCCAAGCCGCCGCGACAGGATGGAATACCCCGCCCAGGTCAGCGCGCACAGGAAGGCCAGGCCAAGCCCCAGCGCCGACCCCTCACCCCCGTCGCGGCCCAGCACGATCACCGCCGCCCCGGCAAAGGCGATGAAAGCGCCGATGACATGCGGTGCGCGCAACCTTTCCCCCGGCAGAAGGCCGGACAGAAGGACGATGAACAGCGGCCAAAGGTAAGCAATCAGTCCCGTCTCGGCGCTGGGGGAAAGGCGGAACGCGGTGAAATACAGCAGGTGATAGCCGAACAGTCCCAGCGTTCCGAAGACATAGACCTTCCAGCCCACGCCGCGCAGCACGCCAAAGCCGCGGCCTGCGGTCCAGACCAGCCCGATCAGCCCGCCGATTCCGAAACACAGCGCGTTCAGCAACAAGGGTGGCACCGGGGCGCTGCCGATTGTGAACAGCGCCAACATCGACCACATCAAAACCGCCGTAAAGCCGATCAGCGTTGCCCGTGCCTTGGTCATGTTGCCCCTCGCTTTGGCGCTGCATACCCGCATGCCCGCAAAAGGAAAAGGCCGCCCCGAAGGTCGGCCCGCTCGTCGATGACTGCGTCACCCCTCGCTGTTTTCGGACGGGATGACGCAGTCGCACGAGGAGGAGTCAGACGACAAACTGCCCGCCATTCGCGCTGATCGTCGATCCGGTGATGAACCCCGCATCGTCCGAGGCGAGGAACGTCACGATCCGCGCAATCTCATCCGGTTCGCCAAGGCGACCGACCGGGATTTGCGGGATGATGCGCTCGGCCAGCACCTTTTCGTCAATCGCGCGCACCATTTCCGTGCCAATGTACCCTGGGCAGATCGCGTTCACGGTGATCCCGGCCCGCGCGCCTTCCTGAGCCAGGGCCTTGGTGAACCCAAGGTCGCCCGATTTGGCCGCCGAATAGTTGGCTTGCCCGGCTTGCCCCTTCTGGCCGTTGATGCTGCTAATGTTGATGACCCGGCCAAACTTGCGGTCGCGCATGCCGGACCAGACGGGATGCGTCATGTTGAACAGGCCGGTCAGGTTGGTGTCGATCACCTCTTTCCACTGGCCGGGGGTCATCTTGTGAAACATCGCGTCGCGGGTGATGCCGGCGTTGTTGACCAGCACCTCAACCGCGCCGACCTCAGCTTCGACCTGTGCGATGCCCGCCACGCAGGCGTCATAGTCCGCGACTGACCATTTGTAGGTCGGGATTCCAGTTTCTTTGGTGAAAGCCGCCGCCGCCGCATCATTGCCGGCATAGTTTGCCGCCACCGTATATCCCGCCGCTTTCAGGGCCACCGAAATCGCCGCCCCGATCCCCCGTGAGCCACCCGTCACCAGTGCTACGCGTGCCATCTACCTTCTCCTCCTCAGGTATTCTTTTGTATGCCGTTGAAATACTGTTACCGAAACGAAATCAGGCGCGCAAGATTATTGCGCGCCTGACAGGTGTGATCTGCCGAAAAGGTCAGGCGCGCTCAATGCACATGGCGACACCCATCCCGCCACCGATGCACAGCGTTGCCAGACCCTTCTTGGCCTCACGCCGCCCCATCTCGTGGATCAGCGTGTTCAGGATCCGGCAGCCCGAGGCGCCGATCGGGTGGCCGATGGCAATGGCGCCGCCGTTCACGTTCACGATGGCCGGGTCCCAGCCCATATCCTTGTTCACGGCGCAGGCCTGGGCGGCGAACGCCTCATTCGCCTCAACCAGATCAAGATCAGCGACCGTCCAACCCGCCTTGGTCAGCGCCTTGCGGCTGGCGTGGATCGGGCCGACGCCCATGATCGCCGGATCAAGGCCCGCCGTTGCATAGGACGCGATCCGCGCCAGAACCGTCAGCCCACGCTTTGCGGCCTCATCCTCGGTCATCAGAAGAACCGCCGCCGCGCCGTCATTCAGGCCCGAGGCGTTCGCTGCGGTGACCGAGCCTTCCTTGGCAAACGCGGGGCGCAGTTTCTGCATGCTTTCCAGCGTGGCACCATGGCGGATGTATTCGTCCTGATCGACCACGATGTCACCCTTCCGGGTCTTCACCGTGAAGGCGATGATCTCATCCTTGAACTTTCCGGCCTTTTGCGCGGCTTCTGCCTTGTGCTGGCTGGCAAGCGCGAATTCGTCCTGCATGTCGCGGCTGATCTGCCACTGGTTGGCGACGTTCTCCGCCGTCTGGCCCATGTGATAGCCGTTGAAGGCGTCCCAGAGCCCGTCCTTGATCATGCTGTCGATGAAGTTGAGGTCACCCATCTTCTGCCCGGCGCGCAGGTGGGCGACATGGGGGGACAGCGACATGGATTCCTGCCCGCCCGCGACCACGATCCGCGCGTCGCCCAGTTGCACATGCTGTGCACCCAGCGCCACAGCGCGCAGGCCTGATCCGCAGACCTGGTTCAGCGACCAGGCGCTGGCCTCTTTCGGCAGGCCCGCCTTGATATGCGCCTGCCGTGCCGGGTTCTGGCCCTGACCTGCGGTCAGCACCTGACCCAAAATCGTTTCTTCAACTTCGCCCTTGTCGATGCCGGCGCGGGCAACCACAGCCTCAATCACGGCGGCGCCGAGGTCATGCGCCGGGGTGGCTGCAAACGCGCCGTTGAAGCTGCCGACGGCAGTGCGGCCCGCTGCGACGATTACGACATTGGTCATTAAACTTTCTCCCGTTGCGCCCGTGCGTTGAACCCGCAGCCTTGCGGTTACGCGGCTTGTCTCCTGCCCTAAACGGCCAAGGTCGTTTCCGCAACACTGTTGGCGCAACCATGGAAATGCAACGCTAATCCTGAGCCGGGTTGCACCACAGCAGGCGGTTTGGGACGCTACTTCGCCTCATCCTCCGCTGGGGGGCCGCCAAGATTGGGGCGGCCATTTCGGAAGGCGCGAAAATCCGGTGTCACCGTTGGCGCGCTGAAAAGATAGCCCTGCATGCAGCCAACCCCGGCCTCACGCAACCAGTTCGCCTCACCTTCGGTTTCCACCTCTTCGGCGACGACATACATGCCCATCTCTTGTGCCACGGCGATGGCTGCCCGCGTCATGACCTGCTGGTCAGAAAGCTTGTCCACCTCCCGCACAAGAACGCCGTCGATCTTGGCAATCTCGAACCGCAGGTCGCGCAGCAGGCGAAGTGAGGTCATGCCCGCGCCGAAATCATCCAGTGCGAAAACGATGCCGTGTTCGCGCATTTCGGTCATGAAGGGTTTCAGCACGTCAGGCACCTGCAAGGCCGACGCTTCGTTGATCTCCAGAATAAGGTTGTAGCCCAGCCGTGGCATATCGTGCACGGCCTTGCGCAGCACGTTCACCCATGGGCGATAGCCGACGGACCGCGCCGACATGTTGATGGAAACGCGGATCTGCGGATTTCGCTGCATGGCCATCAGGCCCATGCGGAGCGCGGCGCAGTCGATTTCACGTCCAAGTTCCTGCAGTTCCACCGCACCCATGAAGTCACGCGCCGGAATCACCTGATCGCGCAGGTTCAACAAGCGAATATAGCCTTCGAAGAACCCGACAATCGACGGGTCTGCCGCATAGACCACTGGCTGGAACGCCAGCCGCATTCGCCGTTCGCGCAAGGCATTGGCCACCAATGCCAGCGTTTCACGATCCTGGGCCGAGATGGCGGCGTCAAGCGGGCTGGCCAAAGCAGGATCAAGATCGAACTTGGACGGCGGTGTCTTGTCCTTCATGAAACTCATGCGCGTGCCCCAGACCATGACGTCATGTCCGGCAACCTACACGCGCAACAGTAAACGATCCGCTAAGGTTCAAAATTGCCTGAAACGCGCAGCAATTTCCGCAAAGCCTTTTGCCCGGCCTGTCGCCTTGGCGTTGGGGTGATCTTCCCCTTGGCCTTTGCTTGCCCAACCTCCATATAAGGGCGGAACAGCCACCATGAGGGATATCATGCTGAGTCTGGGTGAAAAGCCGCAGCCCCAAGCCGACCTGATCAAGGACACGACCGAAGCCAGCTTTATGGCCGACGTGATCGAAACCAGCCAGACCGTGCCGGTCATCGTCGATTTCTGGGCCACCTGGTGCGGCCCGTGCAAGACGCTTGGCCCGATGCTTGAAGCCGCGGTCACCGCTGCCGGCGGTAAGGTGCGTATGGTCAAGGTGGATGTCGACAAGAACCAGCGCATCGCCGGGCAGTTGCGCATCCAGTCGATTCCCACCGTCTATGCCTTCTGGAAAGGTCAGCCGGTTGACGGGTTTCAGGGGGCTGTGCCAGCTTCAGAACTCAAGGCTTTCGTGGATCGCGTCACGGCCTTGGGTGGGGACGGCGGTCTGGCAGACGCGCTGCAAGCGGCCGAGGATATGCTGACCGAAGGCGCCTTTGCCGATGCGGCGGAAACCTTCGCCGCCATCCTGGAAGAAGAGCCTGAAAATGCCGCCGCCTATGCTGGCCTTGCCCGTGTGCAGCTTGCCATGGGTGATCTTGATCAGGCCGAAGCTTTGTTGAGCGCAGCGCCTGCTGCCATCGCCATGGCCAAGGAACTGGACGCCGCCCGCGCGCAACTTGAACTCGCCCGGCAAGCCGCCAACGCCGGGCCCGAGGCGGAACTGCGCGCTGCGGTCGAAGCAGACCCCGCCGACAATCAGGCCCGGTTTGACCTTGCCGCCGCCCTTCTGGCTGCTGACAACACGGCCGAAGCGGTTGACCAGCTTCTGGAACTGTTCCGGCGTGACCGCGACTGGAACGATGGCGCAGCCAAGACCCAGCTTTTCACCATCTTCGAGGCGCTGAAGCCGCAAGATCCCATTGTTCTGGCGGGTCGGCGCCGCCTGTCGTCAATGATCTTTGTCTGAGAAATTTGCCTGAACCAAACACCGGACTAACTGATTGGTATGATAAACGCGGCTGACCTGCCGGATACTGTTCCGGTCTTTCCCCTGCCTGGGGCGCTGATGCTCCCCCGGGCGCGCCTTCCGCTGCACATCTTCGAACCGCGCTATCTGGCGATGATCGAAGACTGCATGAAGACCAAACATCGTTTGATCGGCATGATACAGCCGCGCGAAACCCCTGCCTCTGGCAACCGCCCGTCGGAAAAACGGCTGCAGGCGATTGGCTGCGCGGGCCGTCTGACCGGGTTCTCGGAAACTGAGGATGGTCGCTACATGGTCACCCTCGCGGGGGCCTCGCGCTTTCGCGTCAAGGAAGAGGTGCAGGGCTTCACGCCCTATCGCCGCTGTCTGGTAGACTGGGGCCCCTTCGGGCGCGACCTTGGCCCCACCGAAGATGACCCAACCTTTCGCCGGGGCGAGTTCATGGCGCTGCTAAGCCGCTATTTCGTCAAGATGGACCTGTCAACCGACTGGGACAGCCTGAAAGAGGCTGAGCCGGAGCTGCTGATAAACTCGCTGTCCATGCTGTGCCCCTTCAGTCCCGAGGACAAGCAGGCTCTGCTGGAGGCCCCCACGCTGGACACCCGCCGCGAAACCCTGGTCACCCTGATCGAATTCGCCCTGCGTGGTGGCGCGGATGAAGAGATGATGCAGTGACGCAATCCTCCACGCCCGCTGCGCAGGTCACGGTGATCGACCGGCGGATGTTGGAAACTCTGGTCTGCCCGGTCACAAGCGCCGTTCTGACCTATGACCCGGAGCGTCAGGAATTGATCTCGAAGGCCGCCCACTTGGCCTTTCCGATCCGTGACGGCATCCCCGTCATGCTGGTCAGCGAAGCGCGTGAGGTTGACTGACCAGGACTGCGCTTAAAGCCGACGCTCAGACCGACGGAAAAGACCTTATCCTGATCGTGGCTTTCGCTTGCCAGCGGCTTTGACAGGTTCATCTGCAACCGGCCAATGCCCGTCTTCGAATAGATTGACACACCGGCAGCACTGCGCAGGTTGTATGGGTCGTCAATGACACGGCGCCCCACTCGTCGTGGTATCAAGGCCCCAGACAGACCCCGCATCGACGAAGGCGCCCAAGGTCACTGCGTCCATCCGGGTTGGTGCGCGCAGTTCGACAGACGCTGTGACAGAACGGTTGGCGCCCAGCGGGGAATCCAATCTACCAGCGGGGATATCGCGTGGGCCGATGCTGGCGAAGACAAAACCGAGCGGCATGTCGTTGCCCGGACAGGCCCGGTACAGTCTGCTGACCCCCCTGACCGCCCCGCCCTTCGATCATGCCCGCCTCGGTCCGAAAGGCCAGCGTTGCCCGCCCGATTGTCCCGGCCACCAGCGCATCGTGTCACTGGACGCAAAGCCAACCGGGATGCGCAGCGGGCCGGTTGGCCGTGCAAGGCTGAAGCTGGCGAAGCTGTGGCCCACACCGCGCCGAAACGAAGATCCGAAATCCCTCTCTGGCAGGGGCATCAGACGGTCAGGTGTTTAGCTGAGGCGAAAAAGACTGGTGCCGCTGAAGAGACTCGAACTCCCGACCCCATCATTACGAATGACGTGCTCTACCAGCTGAGCTACAGCGGCACTTTTCTGGTGAGGCTCTACTATGGCCCGGTCAAAGCGAAGTCAAGCCCAGCAACTGACTGGTATCGTGCGTCATTCCCCGGGGAACCCAAGAGCGACAATGACGTGCTTCAACTGACCTTCAGAGACACCCTGATTATCCACGGCGACCAGCATCGCGCCCATCCTCTGTGTGGACCTAGTTTGCGCGCCGGGCGATATCGTCCAGGCTGGGCAGTTCCTCTTCCGGCTGTGGTTCAGGCTCGGGCTCTGGCGGGGCAGGGCGGGCTTCCATTAGGGGAAGCAGTTCAGCCAACCCCGCGGGCCCCTCGGCTGAGGCCGGCGGCTCGCGCCACGAAAGGGTATCAAAGCTGCCGCAGTTGCTGCAGACCGGGTGCCAGGTGGCGTGGATTGCCTGACATTTGTCGCAACACCATTGCGGACCACGTGGGGCGGCAATTGCCTGGGTCACCAGCCCGCGCACCACGGAATCCTCGGCCCCTTCGCCACGCGCAATTCCGGCCAGAAGCGCCAGCGCCCGCTGCGTAGGGTGCCGCGTCGCCATATCGCCAAGGGCGCGGCGGGCGGCGGGAAAGTCTTCTGCGGCGACCAGAAGCTCGGCCAGCAGCAGTTTGGTTTCATCGCTGTCGGTGCGCAGCGTGGTCAGGGTCCTGAACCGCTTCAACCGCTCCGTCGGGGTTTCCTGCGGCTCGATTTCGGCGAAAGCGGCGGCAAGGTCGGGGTGGGGCATCACCTCCCATGCCTTTTTCAGCACGCGCGTCGCGTTTTTCCGGTCGCCCTTGGCCACATAGCCCCGCGCGGCCATCGCGGCGGCAGGGATCAGGTCGGGGGACAAGCGGTTCGCCTCCATCGCAGCTTCACGCGCTTCGATGCTGGCATCCTCGTCGATCACCGTACTGGCCTGTTGCAGGGCGAGCACGGCGTCGCGACGGCGATAGACGTCTTTTGGCAGCGTGCCGGCCTTGAGCTTGGCCCCCAGCGTGGTGCGTGCGCCGGACCAGTCACCCGCATCAGATTGCAGCCGCAAAAGGATGTCCTGCGTTTCCGCATGTTTCGGGCGCAGCTGAAAGGCCTTTTCTGCCAGCTTCAACGCAAGTTCGCGGTCACCGTCCGCCAGCTTTTGCTGCAGAAGACCCCGCACGCCCACAAAGCGGGTGCTATCATCGGCCAGAAGCGCCTTGTAGGCCTCGGTCGCGCGCTTGCGGTCGCCTGCAGCTTCGGCCGCCTGTGCCACCAGCAGGGTGGTCAGTTCCGGCTTGCCCAAAAGCCGATCTGCCGCCTGCGCCCGCGTCAGCGCCATCCGCGCCTCGCCAGAGGCAAGTGCCATCATCGCCTCGGACAGCGCGCGATAGCCTTTGCGTTCCCGGTTCCGGTTGAAATAGCGCGAAATCGCTGTCTCATCTCCGTTCAGAAACCGTACCGTCGCGCCCAGCAGCCCCAACAGTTTGAGCGTCAGCCAAACGACTGCAAAAAGCACCACCGCCAGAAACACCGCCTGCAGCGGGCCGATGGTAAACTCCCACCCGGCGACGATGATCCGCAGTGCCTCGTTGGTTTCGGACAGTCGCGCGGCCCCCAAAGCCAGCGCGGCGATGACGACAACAAAGACGACAACCTTGGTCAGCGACCACAGCATCAACGACCCTCCGCCAACGCAGTATCAACTGCAAGCCGCGCTTCTGCCCCTGTGCGCCAATCTGCAAGTGGAGCCTGCACGTCGGGTGACAGCCTGGTCAGCTCGGCCAGCGCATCGGCCAGCCGCCCTTCGCCCAGCGCGAATTCGGCCCGCGACAGGATGGCGTCAGGGCTGTCGCCCTCTCGCGGCTCAAGCGACCGGGCGCCGGTTTGTGCGCCCAGAAAATCCACCAGCTTTGTGCCCCAGCCAGCTTCGGCATCGGTTGCCCTTGCGACCTGTAGCGCCGCCCGCGCCGCATCGGGGAAAGTGGCTTGCAGCTCAGTCAGCGTGGCCACGCCCGCCACGAACGGGGCAAGGCGTGCCTGCAGGTCGGGATTTGCAACGGCGGCAAGTTCTGCGTCAAACGCGGCACCGGTCGCTGCCGCTGTGGCCAGCACGTCCCGTGCGCGGGCTTGTGCTGCAGCCTCGGCCTCAGCCGCCGCCGCATCCGCGCGGGCTTTCGCCTCCGCCTCAACCTCGGCCAGACGGGCAAGGGCGGCATCAACCTCGGCGCTGGCCGCACCGCTGGCGGGCAGGTCTGCCAGACGCCGCTCAACCTCGGCCAGTTTGGCTGCCAGTGCCGCCGTTGACGCATTACCTCCCGGCGGCAGCGCCTCAATCGTCTGCAGGCGCTCTTCCAGATCGGTCAGCGTGGAAAGATCAGCCCGTGGCGCGTCCTCAAGCGCCGCAATCCGCGCCGCCACCTCGCCAGCCGCGGCAGTTTGGGCGGCTTCCAGCGCCGACTGCCCCGCTTCGAGGCCCGCAATCGCTGTCTCCAGCCGCTGGGCCAAGGCTGACGCTTCCGCAGTCTGATCTGAAGTGGCAAAACCCAGGATATTGAAATGCGACAGCCCGAAGCCCCCGATCGCGGCCAACGCCCCGCCTATCAGCGGCCCAAGGATGCCCAAGCGTGACGCTTGCCGGGCAGCAGGCAGAGCTTTCGGTTCCGCGGAGGATACCGGGTCAGACATGGCCGGAACAACAACCTCCGCCACTTTGGCGTCAGTCCCGAAGGGCGCCGAGGCGTCGGTGTCTGGGGCCATTGTGTCTGGGGCCACGATAGCTGGGGCCGCGGTGTCAGGGGCAACCCGGTCTTGGGGCGTATCCTTTCGGGGTGTCATGGGGTCTGCCCTTTCGCTTGCGGCCCATGTCACCTAAGCACTCGTCACGTGTGGGTTCAAGGCGCTGGGCGAATTTCCACCAGCGCCGCCACCGCGTCCAGCATGGCATCAGCGTCAGGCTTGCGGGCAATCTCAAGCCGCTGTGCCACGCCGTCAACCGTCTCTGCCACCGCCCCGCTTATCCCTGCCATCCAAAGGCTTGCCTTTCGGTCAGGTGGCAGAGCCGCCCGGAACAGCAACGCCGACCGGGGGGAAAAAAGCGGCACGATCACCGCGCCATCCAAGGCGAGAATGGTCAGCGCCTCGTCCGTGAGGGGCTGGGGGTCTTGCCGGTAGACCACCGCCGAAACAGTTTCTGTTCCTGCCGAAGTCAGCGTTTCGGCGATGTCGCCGCGCGCGTCCTCGCCGCGCAGATGCAGAAGGCGGCCGTGCGGCGGGTCGGCCAGTATTGCCGCCACCAAGGCCGCCGCATCGCCGTTTGCCGACACCGCCTGAAACCCGGCTGCCCGCGCCCGCGCTGCCGTCTGCGCCCCGACGCAAAAGGCGCGCTTGGGCAGGTCAAAAGCCATGGACACCTCAACTCCGGTGGCCGAGGTGAAAATCACACCCGCAAATGGCCCATCCGGCAGCTTGGGTGTCAGGAAGACCGGCACCATCAGCGGACTGATGACCGGCCGCACCGCCTGACCGAACCGCGCCGCAAGCGACGCCGCAAACGCCTGCGACTGCGCCATCGGCCGCGTCAGCAACACCGGTAACGCGACGGGACCGCTGGTGGATTGTTTCGCCATGCCCATGGTGTTACCTGCCGTGCATCCTTCACGCAACGGCGGCCATGGACCGAACCCTGACTCTTCTTGGCATTGAAAGCAGTTGCGACGACACCGCGGCTGCAGTGGTGCGGCTTGTTCCGGGACAGGCGCCCGACATTCTGTCGTCTGCCGTTCTGGGCCAGACCAACCTGCACGCAGCGTTCGGCGGCGTGGTGCCCGAAATTGCCGCCCGCGCGCATGCCGAGCGTTTGGACGGCGTAGTGGAGGAGGCGTTGGCCACAGCAGGTATAGGGTTGGACTCGCTGGACGGCATTGCCGTGACGGCGGGGCCGGGGCTGATCGGTGGGGTGCTGTCGGGCGTGATGCTGGCGCGCGGGCTGGCGGTGGCCCTTGGGCTTCCCCTGATGCCGGTCAACCACCTTGCGGGCCATGCGCTGACGCCCCGGCTGACGGACGGGATCGCCTTTCCCTACCTCATGCTTCTGGTGTCCGGCGGGCATTGCCAGTTTCTGCTGGTTGAAGGCGTGGACCGCTTTCGCCGTCTGGGTGGCACGATCGACGATGCACCCGGTGAAGCGTTCGACAAGACCGCCAAGCTTCTGGGTCTGAAGCAACCTGGCGGCCCGGCGGTGGAGGGTGAGGCTTCGCTGGGCGACCCCAAGCGGTTCACCTTTCCCCGCCCGCTTTTGGACCGTGAGGGCTGCGACATGTCCTTTTCCGGCCTGAAGACTGCACTTTTGCGGGCGCGGGACACGCTGATCGCGGCGCAAGGCGGAGTATCGGTGCAGGATCGGCGCGACCTTTGCGCCGGGTTCCAGGCAGCAGTGGCCGAGGTTCTGGCCGTGAAAACCGCCCGTGCACTGGCCGCGTCAGGCCGCGTCACAGCCCTTGCCGTCGCCGGGGGTGTGGCAGCAAACACCGCCATTCGGGCCATGTTAGAGACTGTTTCAGCTCGCGCAGGCGTCCTCTTCCTTGCCCCGCCGCTGCGTCTTTGCACCGATAACGCCGCCATGATCGCCTGGGCGGGGATTGAGCGGATGCGGGCGGGAATCCCCCCCTCGACCGACTTTGTCGCCCGCCCGCGCTGGCCGCTGGACGACACCGCGCCTGCGCAGCTTGGGTCGGGCAAGAAGGGGGCCAAGGCATGATCGGAATCGTCGGCGCGGGGGCCTTCGGCACGGCGCTTGCCGTGGCGCTGGCCAAGGGCGGGCGACAGGTGCGGCTTTGGGCGCGCGATCCGGGCCAGGTTCTGGCGATGCAAGCGACCCACCGGAATGACGCCGCGCTGCTTGGGGTGGAGCTGCCTGAAAACGTCTCGATTCATGCGGAAATCGCCGATGTTTGCGGTGGGCAGGCCGTGCTTCTGGCCACACCGATGCAGGCACTTGGCGCGGTTTTGGACGCCTGGCCCCAGATCGGCACAGACCAGCCGCTGGTTGCGTGTTGTAAGGGGATCGACCTTGCCACCCTGCGCGGCCCGGTGGCCTTGATCGAGGCCCGCCGTCCGGGCGCCCGCGCCGCCATCCTGACCGGCCCCAGCTTTGCCACCGACATCGCCATGGGCCTGCCCACCGCGCTGACTTTGGCGACCACGGGGGACGGGGCCGCGCTGCAGGACCTTCTGTCAACGCCAACCCTGCGGCTGTACAGGACCGATGACGTTCTGGGCGCAGAGCTTGGGGGCGCGTTGAAGAATGTCATCGCCATCGCCGCTGGCACCGTGATCGGTGCGGGCCTTGGCGACAGCGCGCGTGCCGCGCTGATGACCCGTGGCTACGCCGAGATCGTGCGGCTGGCCGCGGCGCTGGGGGCAAGGCCCGAAACGCTTTCCGGCCTTTCGGGCCTGGGGGACCTTGTGCTGACGTGCACGTCAATCCAGTCCCGCAACTTTTGCTATGGCTGTGCTTTGGGCCGGGCCGAAGCCTTTGATCCGTCTATCACCGTGGAAGGCGTAGCGACGGCCCGCGCGGTCGTCCGGCTTGCTGTCGACAAAGGGATCGACATGCCTGTAACGGCGATGGTCGATGCCCTTGCCCTTGGCCGGATCACGCTGAATGATGCCATTGGCCAGCTGATGCGCCGGTCACTCAAACCAGAATGGCCCCTCAAACAGGAATGACCATGCGTTTTGCCCTTGTCTGCCTTGACCACCCCAACGCCCTGCAAACCCGCGTCGAAAACCGCGCCGCACACCTGGAGCATATTCAGGCCTCGGGCGTGGTCGAACAGGCGGGGCCGTTCATTGATGCCGCCGGGCAGATGTGCGGCAGCCTGATCGTGCTGGGCGTGGCCACGCGGGCCGAGGCAGACGCCTGGGCCGCAGCCGACCCCTATGCCAAGGCGGGGCTGTTTCAGTCGGTGATGATCCAGGAATGGAAGCGGGTGATCGGATGACCTACTGGCTGTTCAAGTCCGAACCTGATGTGTGGGGCTGGGACCATCAGGTCGCCAAGGGCGATGAGGGTGAGGAATGGCACGGCGTCCGGAACTATCAGGCCCGCAACAACATGCGGGCAATGAAGGTGGGCGACCTGGGTTTCTTCTACCACTCCAACATCGGGAAGGAAGTGGTGGGGATCGTCGAGGTTTGCCGGACCAGCAGCCCCGACAGCACAACCGATGACCCCCGCTGGGACTGCGTCTGGATCAAGGCGGTGCGGCCGTTCAAAAGGGCGGTGACACTGGAAGAGTGCAAGGTTCAACCGGGGCTGGAGGGGATGGTGCTGGTCAACAACACCCGGCTTTCCGTGCAGCCGGTATCCCCCGACGAATGGGAGATCGTCTGCCGGATGGGCGGCGTGCAGCCGTGATTGCCCACGGTGAACAGGTCATGGCACACGTTTCATTTCAATGGTTTGGCTGGAGGCAGTAGCAGATGCGCAGCGTATGCAGCGGCGGGATGTGGCGGGATCGCACCCACCCCACCCGCGCAGGAGCGAACAGGGATGAACCCTGACCTGCGATGTAGTCAAGCCTGCGGTGAAATGAAATGGAGGGCCCTGCACCCCTGCGGGACCCTCCATCCAACCCACGCGCACACCCCAAGCACCGCGTGATCTGTCTAAAGGTCCCGGGCATCCTGCCCCGACGCATGACCATTACCCCGAACGCGGCCTTCGCGCAAAGGCGAAGCCCGTCGCATTTGCCGCAAATACGGTCAGATCCGCGGATCGGGCAGCAGGAATGCGGCCAGACCCAGAAGCGGCAGGAAGGCACAGATCTTGTAGACTGCGACGATGCCCCAGTAGTCCGCCAGCACGCCAAGTCCTGCGGCACCAAGGGCGGCAATCCCGAAGGCCAGGCCGAACAGAAGGCCCGCCACCATCCCTGTGCTTTGCGGCATCAGGTCCTGCGCGTAGACCACCATCGCCGGAAAGGCTGATGCCAGGATCAGGCCGGCCAGTGACACCGCAATGACGGATGGCACCAACGGCAGCCATGGCACGATGATCGTCAGCGGCAGGATGCCAAGGATCGACCAAAGGATCACCCGGCGGCGGCCGATCCGGTCTCCGATCGGGCCGCCGATGATCGTTCCGATCGCAACCGCCAGAAGGAAGATGAACAGGCACAGCTGCGACTGGCCGACGCTTAGGCCGTACTGTTCAATCAAGTAAAAGGTGTAGTAGCTGGAGAGCGAGACCGAGTAGACGAACTTGGAGATCATCAGCACGATCAGCACCAGCATGCCCAGCCGGACAACGCTGGCGGGCACAGGTTCTGCCGCGCGGGCACGGGTCTTGCGGGCCAGTGCGCGGGCAGCCCCGACAGCGGTGTACCAGCGACCGACGCCCCAGAGCAGGACCATACCGGCAATCGCCACAGCGGCGAACCATTCGATGGAAACCTGACCGCGCTCCATCA
Organism: Paracoccaceae bacterium; assembly: GCA_031425675.1. GTDB lineage: Bacteria > Pseudomonadota > Alphaproteobacteria > Rhodobacterales > Rhodobacteraceae > Tabrizicola. The sequence goes on from JANPJU010000140.1 coordinate 17,698, forward strand.
CCACGAAGGCAGCTGCAAGGGGGCCGACGGCAGACCCGGCGTTGCCGCCGACCTGAAACACCGATTGCGCAAAGCCCGGACGCATCCCCGCGGCAAGGCGGGCGATCCGCGACGCTTCGGGGTGGAAGATCGAGGAGCCGATGCCGATCATCGCGACCGACAGAAGCACAAAGCCCAAGCTGTCGGCATGGGCAAGCAGGACAAGGCCGATCCCGGTAGAGGCCATGCCCGCCGCCATCGCATAAGGCAGCGGTCGACCGTCGGTGTAAAGCCCGACCAGCGGTTGCAGCACCGAGGCGGTTCCCTGAAACACCAGCGTTATCAGCCCGATCTGCGAAAAGCTGAGGGCAAGGTTGTCCTTGAGCAGCGGGTAGGCCGCCGGGATCAGCGACTGCATCAGATCATTCAGGAAGTGCCCGAGTGCGACAGCAAAGATGATCTGAACGACCGTGCTGTCGGCGGCAGACTGCGTGGATTGGGGATTGGCGGACATGATGGCCTTGAACCGGGTTGATGCGGGTCAACATGACCTGCACACCCGGCAAAGACAATGTCCGCCAGACCGATGCCGATTATGCGTAGGCGGATTCGCGTCCGAAATGCTTGACCAGCAGATAGTAGAACACGGCGCGGAGCTTGTTGCGCTCTGACTTGCCATAGGTGTCGACAGCGGCATGGATGCCGTCCATCAGCGCGGGCCCATCTTTCAGGCCCAGCTTCCTGATCAGGAAATTGGACTTGATCCGCTCCAGCTCATCCGTGTCGGAGGCGGCAACGGTCGAAGCGTCGTTGTCATAGATTGACGGCCCGCAGCCGACGGTAACTTTGGTCAAAAGCGCCATGTCGGGCGTGACCTTGCACTTGGTTTTCAGGTCTTCTGCGTATTTGGCGATCAGATCGTCGCGCTTTCCCATAGGATCCCTCGTTTTTTACACGTCCCCCATTGTGGCAGGACTGTGGCAGATTACGAAAACCTGCCCGAACGGCAACGGGAAAGATCGGGCGGGTTTCCCCGCAGGCATAAGAACGCGCAACCAAGCCAAGTGCCCTTGCGGGACGCTATTCGCTGGGTCCAGCAAAATGCGCCCGCAAGGAAGTGACAAGCCTGAGCGGGGTTCAGTAGCGGTAATGGTCTGATTTGAAGGGGCCTTCGGGTTTCACGCCGATATAGTCGGCCTGATCACGGCGCAGTTCGGTCAGTTTTACGCCGATCTTCTTCAGGTGCAGGCGGGCGACCTTTTCATCCAGCGCCTTGGGCAGAATGTAGACGCCGGGGGCATAGTCTTCGCCCTTGGTCCACAGTTCGATCTGCGCCAGCACCTGGTTGGTAAAGCTGGCCGACATCACGAAGGACGGATGGCCCGTGGCGTTGCCAAGGTTCAAAAGGCGGCCTTCCGACAGCAGGATGATGCGATTGCCCGAGGGCATCTCGATCATGTCCACCTGTTCCTTGATGTTGGTCCACTTGTGGTTTTTCAGCGCGGCGACCTGGATTTCATTGTCGAAGTGGCCGATGTTGCCGACGATGGCCATATCCTTCATCTCGCGCAGATGCTCGATCCGGATCACGTCCTTGTTGCCGGTGGTGGTGATGAAGATGTCGGCGCTGTCGATCACGTCTTCCAGAAGCACGACTTCAAACCCGTCCATCGCGGCTTGCAGGGCGCAGATCGGGTCAACCTCGGTCACCTTCACCCGCGCGCCGGCACCTTGCAGCGAGGCGGCAGAGCCTTTGCCCACGTCACCGTAGCCGCAAACGACGGCGACCTTGCCGGCCATCATCGTGTCGGTGGCGCGGCGGATACCGTCGACCAGCGATTCCTTGCAGCCGTACTTGTTGTCGAACTTCGACTTGGTGACAGAGTCGTTCACGTTGATCGCGGGGAAGGGCAGTTGACCCTTCTTGTGCAGGTCATACAGGCGGTGAACGCCTGTGGTGGTTTCTTCCGACACGCCCTTGATCGCGGCTTTGGTCTTGGTGAAGAAACCGGGGGTTTCCTTCATCCGCTTGGCGATCTGCAGCTTGATGACTTCTTCTTCCTCGGACTGCGGCACGGGGATGATCTCTTCCCCCGCCTCGGCCCGCGCGCCCAGAAGGACGTAAAGCGTGGCATCGCCGCCGTCGTCGAGGATCATGTTCGCGCCTTCAGGAAACATGAACGACTTGTCGAGATAATCCCAATGTTCGGTCAGGGTCTGGCCCTTGATGGCAAAAACCGGGGTGCCACCGGCGGCAATCGCGGCGGCGGCGTGGTCCTGGGTCGAGAAGATGTTGCACGATGCCCAGCGCACATCGGCACCAAGGGCGGTCAGCGTTTCGATCAGAACGGCGGTCTGGATCGTCATGTGAAGGGAGCCGACGATGCGGGCGCCTTTCAGGGGCTTTGCCACCCCGAATTCCTCACGGCAGGCCATCAGTCCGGGCATCTCCGTCTCGGCGATGGTCAGTTCCTTGCGGCCAAACTCGGCCAGTGCGATATCCTTGACGATGTAATCCATGCGGTCCTGCTGTTCTTGACGCCTGCGCAGTGCCGCAAGCCCGGTTCATCTCTGCGCAGGGGCATAGCAAATGCAGGCGACACTGACAACGCGGCAGAGCGCGCGGGCAGCGCTTGCCAAACGGCAGTGGCTGTGAAGACTGCTGGCAGGACCAAGGAGCCGCGATGACCGCCCCTCAACGCCACGACAGCGCCGTTGCCTTTTGCTGCGATGCCAAGTTTCTGCCTTTTGCGTTGTTCATGATCTGGCAGATTGCGCATCACAATCCGTTCCGGCGGTTTGATTTCGTCATTTCCTCGCAAGATGATCTTGTGGTGCCGGATTGGGCCGCACCCTTCGGCATTGTCCTTCACAAGACTGGGGCGGTGCCGGTCAATGTTGATGTGCAGCGCTTCAAGGGCTCGTTGGCGACCCTGTTTCGCCTCGCGCTGGCGCGTGAGCTTGGCGATAGCTATGAGCGCATCCTGTACCTGGACTGCGACATGTTCGTGGATGGCGGTGATGTCAGCCGTTTGCTTGAAGTTGATCTTGGCCCGCATCCGATGGGCGCTGTGCTGGATGCGCCCCACTACTATGTGGCCGAATATCGCGCGCGGGAGTTTGCAAAGGCAGGCTTGCCAGCCGCACCCTATTTCAACAACGGACTGCAGCTGATCGACACCCGGGCATTTCGTGAGCAAGAGGTTGAACGTCGGGCCTGCGACATGGCAGCGACCTATCCACAGGCCATCGTCTATGCCGACCAGTCGTTGATGAACCTCGCGCTCCAGGGCAAATTCGCGCAGCTGGCACCCTGCTGGAACTGGCAGGCAAGCGACCGGCTGCAGCTGGTTCCCTTCCGCTATCCGGTTTTCCTGAGCCACTTCATCGGATCGAACAAGCCTGACCGTGTCAGAACGGGCCAGCATGGCGCGCGCTTCAATGACGCGTATCGGGCGTTCTTTGCGAACTACATGCCAGAGGTGCTGAGCCGTATTGCGCCGCCCTGTGATCCCGCACCCTTGGCAGCAAAAGCGGCGGCGGGCCTGGCGGTGCGACACATCATGGCGGCAAAGCTGGTCGGGGACATTCTGACCCGCTACCCTGACCCCTACCGCGCGCTGGTCTGACGGGGATGACGGGGCGGGCATGGCAGCGAATGCTTTCGGGGCGCAGGTTGGACCTGCTGGACCCCACGCCGATGGACATCGAGGTTGAGGATATTGCCCACGGGCTTGCCTTTGTCGCGCGCTGGAACGGGCAGACGCGGGGGGATTGGCCCTATTCGGTTGCGGAACATTCGCTGCTGGTGGAAGAGATTTTCAGCCGCGCCAACCCCGGCATTGCGACGCGGTGGCAGTTGGCCGCCCTTCTGCATGACGCGCCCGAATATGTGATAGGCGACATGATCAGCCCGGTGAAGGCGGCGGTCGGTCCGGGCTATGGTGAGCTTGACCTGCGGCTGACGGCGGCAATCCACCTGCGCTTTGGTCTGCCGACCGTACTGCCCGCGCCAATCAAGAAGGCGATCAAGGCGGCGGACAAGGTCTCAGCCTGGCTTGAGGCGGTGCGCATCGCAGGGTTCAGGGAGGGGGAGGCCGACAAGCTGTTCGGCAAACCGCGGCCCGAGGTGGTGCAGGGCCTGGAGATACGGCTTCGTCCGCCCGCAGGTGTGCGGGCGGATTACGTTGCGCGGGTACAGGCGCTGCTGGATGCCAGCGGCTGACTGATGGTCCCTGGAACCTTAGCGGCCAAGGTTGCGCAGCCGGTCTGCAGTGCGCAGGCCCTCATTCTCATGAAACTCAGCCCGCGCGGCGCTTTGTGGGTGGCGGCGGTTTTCGTCGGTAGACACCTGGCCGAAACGGGTGGCCAAAAGCAGGGCGTCTGCAAAAATATTCAACATGATCTTTCCTTCCTTCACGTCTTGATGCCCCCTTTTGCCATGAAAAGGGCCGTGATACGATTCAGAAAGCCTGCTGAACTGTAAGGCAATCTATCATATGATCGACTGGCGTAGCCTGCCCCCCCTTACCGCCCTGCGCGCTTTTGCGGCCACGGCCGAGGCGCGCAGTTTTTCACAGGCGGCCCGCGCCTTGAACGTGACCCATGCCGCCGTGGCCCAGCAGGTTCGCGCGCTTGAGGATCATTTCGGCAAATCACTGGTCCAGCGGGACGGGCGTGGCGTCAGCCTGACCGTGGATGGCGAACAACTGGCCGAGGCGCTGGGCGAAGCCTTTGCCACCTTGCAGCGCGGGGTCGAAGCCCTCCGCGCGGGTGAGGTGGATCAGCCGGTGCGGGTCACCCTGACGGCGGGGTTTGCGGCCCAATGGCTGATGCCGCGGTTGCGCGACTTTTGGGAAAAGCATCCTGACATCGGCCTGTCCCTGCACCCCGACAACCGGGTGGTTGACCTGCACCGCGAACGAATGGACCTTGCCATCCGCTATGGCGACGGCGACTGGCTTGGGGTTGAGGCGACATATCTTGCCTCGGCACGTCTGGTGATTGCAGGGGCGCCATCGCTGATTGGCGACAAGGCTGAACTATCGCCCAGCGACATGTCGGGAATGGACTGGATACTGTCGCGCAACTGGCCCGAGCAGGACAATTATTTGCGGCATCTGGGAATTGAGCCGACCACGTTAAGCGCCACAGATTTCCCCGGCGAGGAATTGGCGATTGCCGCTGCGCGTCAGGGATTAGGGCTGGTGGTCGAAAGCCTGGCGCTGATCCAGGCAGATGTTGCCGAAGGCCGGTTGCGTGTCGTTCATGAAAGCCGGGAAAAGCTGCCAGCTTACTTTTTGGTAACGCTGCCCGGGCCGCAACGTGCTGCTGCCCGGGCGTTTCTGAAATGGCTTAGATCGCAGACCTGACAGATTGTCAGATCGACATATCTTCAGGCTTCTTGCCTTTGGCCAGCGCCTCGGAGAACCAGCGCGGCTTTCGACCACGCCCGGACCACGTGTCCGCCCCATTCGCCGGATTGGCATATTTGGCTGTCGAGGGCGTGCGCTTGCGGGTAGGCGCGGAGCCGGTCAGCTCGGCCAGAGAAAAACCTTTGGCACGGGCGATTTCTTCAAGTTCGGCAATGGCTTCGCGTTTGCGGCGGTCCTCAAAACCGGCAATCGCCTTTGCCACCTGAGATTGAAGATCCTTCAAGTCTTTCAACGAAAGGTCATTCAGATTCATGTTCAACAGTGTCACTCCCCAGAGATTATAGGCCTACTGGATAGGCCCATAATTCAGGGATTGCAACAATTCCAATTCACTTTGGGCTGCGTTTCGCAAGAATACGCTGCAGCGTCCGGCGATGCATGGAAAGCCGGCGGGCGGTTTCCGAAACATTGCGATCACACATCTCATACACCCGCTGAATATGCTCCCAGCGAACGCGGTCGGCTGACATCGGGTTTTCGGGCGGCAGGGGAAGCGCCTCACCCTTGGCCAGCAGGGCATGGGTCACGTCATTGGCATCAGCAGGTTTTGAAAGATAATCCACCGCGCCGATCTTGACCGCCGCCACCGCCGTGGCAATTGCGCCGTAACCGGTCAGCACAACAATCCGGCAATCGGGACGCTTTTCGCGCAAAGCCTCGATCACCTCAAGCCCGTTGCCGTCTTCCAGCCGCAAGTCAACAACGGCATAAGCCGGCGGATTTGCGATGGCCTTGGCGCGACCCTCGGCCACGCTTTGGGCGGTATCAGGCTGGAAACCCCGTTTTTCCATGGCCTTGGCAAGGCGCTTTACAAAGGGTTCGTCGTCATCGACCAGAAGAAGCGAGCGATCCGCCCCAAGGTCTGCAACAATATCATCGGCCATGCGTATTTCCTTTACGTCGTGCCAAAGGGGCGGCTGCGCAGATCAGTTCTGGCCTGCGCTGGCCTCAATGAAACAGGCGACCCCCTCTGCCATCTGTTCAGAAGTAATCTCACGCCGGAAAAAATCCACAAAACCGGTACCGGGCAGCATCAGGTAGGTAAAAGTAGAATGGTCCATCAGGTAGAATTCATCTTCGGCCGGTTGCTGGCGGTAAAAGGTCTTGTATGCCTGCGAGGCGGTTTTCACCTGATCGTCCGACCCGGTCAGCGCAATCAGCTTGGGGTGCATGTTGGACGCATAGTCGGCCAAGGCATCGGGTGTATCACGCTGCGGGTCGATGGAAATGAAGACCGGGGTCACGTCAAGCCCACGGGCATCAAGAATATCCACGGCTTCCGTGTTGCGGGCCATGTCGAAGGGGCAGACATCGGGGCAAAAGGTGTAGCCGAAATAGACCAGCGTGGGTTTGGTCAGCACCTCGGCATCGGTGACGGTCTGGCCCGCGGTATTGACCAGTGTGAACGGCCCACCAATATCGCCCCCGGCCACCTGGCCCTGCCGACATTGGGCAAAGACGTCATCGGACCGGCTGGAAAGCACATACCACGTCGAAGCGCCCAGAAGGGCGGCAACGGAAGCTGCGGCAAGGGTGGCGTAAAGACGGGTCATCAGGGGCACTCTTTCGCTGGTCAATCCCGCCGCATTGATCCCAGATGCAGGCGGCCTTAACAATGGCAAACGCCGGAAAGGAAAGCATGGGTCACGGAATGGTTACGGCAGGGATCATGCTTCCGGTCGAGGGGGCCAGCAGCAACTGGATTCGCCTGCGGACGCTGATCCAGTTGCGCTGGACGGCGATTGGCGGACAGCTGGCCGCCATTATCGCGGCAGACCAATTGTATGCCATGCAGTTGCCTTTGGTGATGTGCTACGTCGCGGTGGCGATCCTGGTCCTTGCGAACCTCTTTTCCATTACGCTTTTCCCTGAAAACAAGCGTTTGCGTGAGGGGGAGGCATTCTTTACCCTGATGTTTGATCTGGCACAGCTGTCATTTCTGGTGATCCTGACCGGTGGCCTGACCAATCCTTTTGCGCTGTTGGTGCTTGCGCCAGTGACCATTTCAGCCAGTGCACTTCGGCTACGGTCAACGGTGCTTTTGGGTGGCATCGCTATCCTGCTGATCACGGTCGCGGTCTTCTGGAATGTGCCGCTGCGCTTTGCCGACGGGCAGCAACTTGTGATCCCGCGCCTGTTCGAGTTCGGGTTCTGGCTGTCCATCGTCATCGGGATCCTGTTCCTTGGCCTTTATTCCCGCCGCGTGGCGACAGAGATGCGGTCAATGGCGCAGGCGCTTCTGGCCACACAGATGGCCCTGGCCCGCGAACAGAAGCTAACGGATCTTGGGGGCGTGGTCGCCGCCGCCGCGCATGAGCTGGGAACGCCTCTGGCCACCATCAAACTGGTCAGCGCCGAGCTGATGGAGGAGTTGGCCGACCGACCCGACCTGCTGGATGACGCAAAGCTGATCCGTGATCAGGCTGACCGCTGTCGCGACATCCTGCGCGACATGGGGCGTGCCGGAAAGGATGACCTCCACCTGCGGCAAGCCCCCCTGTCCGCCGCCCTGCGTGAAGCAGCCGAACCCCACATGCAGCGCGGCAAGCGGGTTGAGTTCAGTTTTGGGCCGGTCGAAGGCAGCCCTGACCGTCAGCCTACCATTCTGCGACGGCCGGAAATCATCCACGGCCTGCGTAATCTGGTGCAGAACGCGGTGGATTTCGCGCGGTCTACCGTCTGGATTGAAGGTGAATGGACGGACCGGACGGTGACCGTGCGGATCATCGACGATGGCGACGGCTTTCCTCCAAACGTCATCGGTCGGATCGGTGACCCGTTCGTGCGCTTTCGCCGGTCCGACCCGCAAGCCGAACAGCGCCCCGGCTATGAAGGCATGGGCCTAGGACTATTTATTGCCAAGACGCTGCTTGAGCGGTCGGGGGCTGACCTGACCTTTGCCAACGCGACCGATCCCTTCCTGCCGCCCGAAGACCGCCCCGAACGCTGCGGCGCCGTGGTCGAGGCGGTCTGGTCCATGGCCGATCTTGCCGTGGCCCCGGGTGGCGCGCTGGGCAAGAACCGCAAGATCGACGGTTAGATCACTCAACTGTCAGGCTTAACGGTCGGTTAAGGAATATGCCCTTAGGCTGGGTGGATCATCATGGATGGTGCCTTGTCATGCCTGTGGATGTCATGCCCATGAACTTGCCCGCCTTCGAAGTCATACCAGCCGTGGCTTTGTTGCTTGGCGCGGCCTGTGTGGCCCTTGCCAGCCTTCTGCTTTTGGCCACCTGGCAGGCGCGACGGCCACGTCAGCGCAGTCTTTTTGCGTCGGATGGCCCGGCCACGATGTTTCTCTTTGACGGTGACCGGCTGTTGGACGCCACACCCGCCGCACGGTCTATTCTGCCCGAGGGGGAAGATGCGCGCGCCTGGTCCCGGCTTCTGGCGCGGCTTGGGCCGATGTTTCCCGAACTTCCGCAAGTTTTGGAAAGCCTGCCAAGGCTGGGGCAGGTCACGGTAAGCTCGGCCCCCGGCGTGGTGCCGCCTGTCGTGCTGCGCGGCGAACATCTGACCGGGCTGACGCGGCTTACCATGATCGACTTGGCGACTGAACAACGACTTGGCACCGGCGACAGCGCGGTGATGGCAGCCTTGCAACAGGAACTGACGGCACAGCGTGCGGTGCTGGCGCGTGCGCCCGTCCTGATGTGGCGTGAAGGGGCGGGCGGCGCGGTCACCTGGGCCAACCACGCCTATCTGATCCGCGCGGCTGAACTTTTGCCAGCCGGGGAAGACCTGTCCTGGCCACTGCCGCGGCTTTTTGCCGTGGCTGATGCCGCACTTGGCCCGAGTGCCGCCGGGCTGTCCCCGCGCACCAAATTGCAGATGCACGGTGGGGCGGAATGGTTCGATCTGGTGCGCATCCCTGTCGGGGACGAAGTGCTGTGTTACGCGCTTGCGGCAAACACCGCTGTGCAGGCCGAAACCGCGCTGCGTGACTTCATGCAGACCCTGACCAAAACCTTCGCCGATCTGCCGATCGGCCTTGCGATCTTTGACCGGCAGCGGGTGCTGCAGTTGTTCAACCCGGCGCTCGCCGATCTTACCTCTCTTGCGCCGGATTTCCTGATTTCGCGCCCGACGCTGTCATCCGTTCTGGACGCAATGCGCGCCAAGGCCATGATTCCGGAACCAAAGGACTACCGCAGCTGGCGCAAGCAACTGGTCAAGCTTGAAGAAGAAGCCTCGATGGGCCTTTTTGAGGAAACCTGGAGCTTGCCCGGCGGCCAGACGTACCGGGTGATCGGGCGGCCGCATCCCAACGGGGCGCTGGCGCTGATGTTTGAAGACATCAGCCATGAGATGACGCAGACCCGACGCTACCGCGCGGACCTGGAACTCGGCCAATCGGTCATTGATGCGGTAGAGGAAGGGGTGGCGGTCTTCTCGCAAGGCGGGCAGCTGGTAATGTCGAACATCGGCTATGCGCAGTTGTGGAACCACGACCCGGCAGTGCTGCTGTCGGACGCGGGGATCGGGACTCTTTGCGCATGGTGGCGCGAACACACCGCGCCGACCTTGCTGTGGGATGATGCGACCGATTTTGTGACCACGCTGATCGACCGCACCCCATGGGATGGCGAGGCGCGGCTGTTGGACGGCAGGCTGGTGACCATTCGCTTTCGTCCGCTGACCGGGGGCGCCACGCTGATCACCTTCCGCGCGCGATCGGCCGATGTGGGTGGGCCTGTGGCGGAGGCGCACCCGGGGACGTTGCTACTGGCCTGATCGCCGCCAGACCGGGGACGCGCGGTGGCCGCAAGTCGCGCGGCTGCGCTGCGGCCTTGCGGTTGTGCCTGCCATGAGTAGTGTCATGCACATGATCGCAGCCCCCTCCACAGCAGCCGCCGTGCCCGCCCCACCGTTTACCATTCCCTTGCCAACAGCCGACGACACAGCCGCCCTTGGCGCGCGCCTGGCCTTGGTGGCGAGGGCTGGTGATTGTGTCTTGCTGGAGGGGCCGATTGGCGCGGGCAAAAGCCACCTGGCGCGGGCGTTCATTCAGGCGCGGCTGGGGCGAAATGAGGACGTCCCCTCACCCAGCTATACCTTGGTGCAAATCTATGAAGCTGACGGCGTCGAGATTTGGCATGCCGATCTTTACCGCCTTACCCACCCTGATGAGGTATGGGAGCTGGGCCTGGATGACGCATTCGCCAAGGCGGTCTGCCTGATCGAATGGCCAGATCGTCTGGGGCGGCACCTGCCACCGGGCGCGCTGCATCTGCGGCTGGAGGCTTGGGGTGATGGTCGGCGCGCGGTGGCCACCGGCGGGCGGCCGCACCTGCGCAAGGTTTTTGGCGATGGATGACACAAGGCCGGCGGACCGTCGTGCAGCAGCAAGCGGGTTCCTTGTTCATGCCGGCTGGGGCGGTGCGGACCGCATGCATCTGGCAGGCGATGCGTCAGACCGCCGATACGAGCGCTTGCGCGCAGGCTCTGCCACCGCGGTGTTTATGGACAATCCACCGGGAGGCGCCGACGATCCTGCGGCCTTTGTCGCCATGGCGCGCCACCTGCGCCGCCTTGGCCTTTCCGCGCCCGAGGTGCGGGTTGCCGATACCACGAAAGGCTTCCTGCTTCTGGAAGACCTTGGTGACGACCTTTTCGCCCGCCTGCTGAAGACCGAACCCGCGCGCGAGGCGGATCTTTACACCGCAGCCGTTGATGTTCTGTGCCACCTGCAGGCAGCCCCTGCCTTGGGCGGGCTTGCTGACCTGACTGCCGCCAACTGGGCGCAAGCCGCCAGTTTTGCACTTGATTGGTACGCTTTCGCCGCTACCGGCGAAACGATTGCGCCGGGGGCGTTCCTGGCTGCGGTCGAGGCTGCCATCCGCGCCCATGCCGATGGCCCCCGCGTGTTGATTCTGCGCGACTATCACGCCGAAAATCTGCTTTGGCTGCCTGGACGCGGCGGCCTTGCGCGGGTCGGATTGCTGGACTTCCAGCTTGGGCAAATGGGCCAGCCGGGCTATGATCTCGTGTCTCTTTTGCAGGACGCCCGGCGCGACGTGGGATTAGAGACAGAAGCAATGATGATCGCCCGCTTTGCCACCACTACCAAAGCGGACGCCGTCGCCTTTGCCGCACACTACGCCACTTTGGGTGCGCAGCGAGCCTTGCGAATACTGGGTGTGTTCGCGCGGCTGTGCGTTGTGGCGGGCAAGCCGGACTATCTGCCGCTGATCCCCCGCGTCTGGGGGCAGTTGCAGCGCAACCTTGCACATCCGGCGCTGGCCGATCTGCGCGCAATCTGCGAAGGCGTCCTGCCTGAACCCACTCCCGCCATTCTGGATCGGATCAAAAGTCAATGTTCCGCTTCCCGCTGATGATCTTCGCCGCAGGCTTTGGCACAAGGATGGGTGCGCTGACTGCGGACCGGCCAAAGCCGCTGATCCCCGTCGCTGGCCTGCCGCTGATCGACCATGCGCTTGGGGTGGCCGCCAGCGCGGGCGCGGGCCGTGTGGTGGTGAATGTGCATTATCGGGCTGACCAGATGGAGGCGCATCTGGCGGGCCGAGGAGTGATTCTCAGCGACGAGCGGGCGCGCATCCTTGAAACAGGGGGTGGCCTGCGCGCGGCCTTGCCGCTTTTGGGGGGTGGGCCGGTCGCGGTTCTGAACAGCGATGGCATCTGGACGGGGGCGAACCCCCTGACGCAACTGGCCGCCGCATGGGATGACCGGATGGAGGCGCTGCTTTTGCTGCTTCCGGTCGGTGACACCAGGGGCCGTGGGGCAAGGGGCGATTTCCGGCTTGACAGCACCGGGCGCATCTCTCGGGGTCAGGGTGGTGAGGATCAGGTCTATATTGGCGCCCAGATCCTGAACCCGTCACGGCTGGCGGATGTCGCGGAGGCAGTGTTTTCCTTGAACAGACCGTGGAATGACATGATCGCCGCCGGCACCGCTTACGGCATCGTCCATCAGGGCAGCTGGTGTGATGTGGGCCACCCGGAAGGGATTGCCGAGGCAGAGCGCCTTCTCCACCATGCCCGACATGGCTGAAACCCGCTGCACCCTGTTCGCCCTGCCCCCCGGCGTGGATTTCCCGGCAGAACTAGTCAACGGCCTTATCACCCGCATGGCCGGAGAGCCGCCCGAGGCGATGGCGCGGGTCACGCTGATTCTGAACACCCAGCGCATGCGCCGCCGGGTGACCGAGTGTTTCGTCACCCAAGGCGCGCGCTTCCTGCCAAGGCTTTTGCTGGTCACCGATGCTGCCAGCCTTGGCCCCATGCCCCTTCCGGCCCCGGTTTCCCCCCTGCGGCGGCGGCTGGAGCTTTCGGTCCTGCTGGACCGGCTTTTGCAGACCGGCACCACGCATTTCCCGCGTGCGGCGCTTTACGATCTGGCCGACAGCCTTGCCACCCTGATGGACGAGATGCAGGGCGAAGGCGTGCCACCGGCCCGGATCGCGGCGCTTGACGTCGCCAACCACTCTGCTCATTGGGCGCGGACGCAGGCGTTTCTGGGCATTGTGGCAGACGCGATGCAGGGCGACGCGCCCGACAGTGAGGCCCGGCTGCGGCAGGCGGTCATTGCCCTTGCCGAGGGGTGGTCGGTCGCCCCGCCATCGCATCCGGTGATCGTTGCGGGATCGACGGGGTCGCGCGGGACGACGGCTCTTTTGATGCAAGCGGTGGCGCGGTTGCCAAACGGTGCGGTCGTGCTGCCCGGGTTCGACTTTGATCTGCCGGAAGCGGTCTGGGCCAGCATGGATGACGCGCTGACCGCCGAGGATCATCCGCAACACCGCTTTCGCCGGGTGACCGAAGGCCTGGGGATTGCCCCCGATGCCGTGCAGCCCTGGACGGATGTCGACGCGCCGGCGCCGGGGCGGAACCGCCTGATCTCGCTTTCCTTGCGGCCTGCGCCGATCACGGACCAGTGGCTGGCCGAGGGGCCCGACCTCCCCGACTTGCCACCTGAGACCGCAGGCCTGACCCTGATCGAAGCGCCAAGTGAGCGGGCCGAGGCGCTGGCCATCGCGCTGATCCTGCGGCAGGCGGCGGAAACCGGGCAACGGGCGGCGCTGGTCAGCCCGGACCGCAACCTGACACGCCGGGTTACGGCGGCCTTGGACCGCTGGGGGATCAGGCCCGACGATTCCGCCGGTCGCCCGCTGGCGCTGTCGGCGCCGGGGCGGATGCTGCGGCAGGTGGCGGGACTTTTCGGCCAGCGGCTGACGGTGGACATGGCTATGGCGCTGATGAAGCACCCGCTGACCTTCTCTGGTAAAGGCGCGGTCTTTGGTCGGGGCCAGCACCTGATCCTGACACGGGAGTATGAGCTTCATGCCCGCCGCCATGGCCCCGCCTTCCCCACAGCGGAAAGTCTGGCGGCCTGGGCGGCGGCGTCCGGCCTTGCGGGGGCTGACCTTTGGGCGGCGCTGATCGGCACGGCCCTTTGCGGGCATGACACGGTAGGCCCGATGGCGCTGGCGGCCTTCGTGACACGGCATCTGGACGTGACGCGCACCCTTGCGCGCGGTTTTGCCGACGCGGGTGACGGTGGCCTGTGGGACAAAGAGGCGGGCATCAAGGCGCTGGAAGCGGTGACCGACCTGCAGGCAGAGGCTGCAGTTGCGGGCACCCTGAGCCCGGCCGACTATTCCAGCCTGTTCCGCGCCGTCCTGAACCGCCATGAGGTGCGTGAGACGGAAACCGTCCACCCTGACATCATGATCTGGGGCACACTTGAAGCGCGGGTGCAGGGCGCGGATCTGGTGATCTTGGGCGGGTTGAACGACGGCACCTGGCCCGCGCAGCCGGCCCCTGACCCCTGGCTGAACCGCGCAATGCGCAAGGAGGCGGGGCTTTTGCTGCCCGAACGCAAGATCGGCCTGTCGGCGCATGACTATCAGCAGGCGGTCGCGGCCCCGCAGGTGGTGCTGTCGCGCGCGGTGCGCGGAGCAGAGGCTGAAACCGTCCCCTCCCGCTGGGTGAATCGCCTGGTGAACCTGATGAAGGGCCTGCCAGACCGGCGGGGACCAGAGGCGCTGGCCGAAATGCAGGCGCGCGGGCAGGTCTGGCTTGGACTTGCCGCGGCGTTTGACATGCCAGAGGGCGACGCGGTGCCTGCCCTCCGCCCCTCACCCCGCCCGCCGGTCAACGCCCGGCCAAGGCAGTTGTCGGTGACCGAGATCAAGACCCTGATCCGCGATCCCTATGCGATTTATGCCAAGCACATCCTGCGACTGCGCCCGCTTGACCCCCTGCGCCCCGAGGCCGACCCCCGCCTGCGCGGCGTTGTCTTGCATGAGATCATGGAAGGCTTCGTGCGCGAGAAGGCCGTGTCCCGCGATGACCTGTTGCGCATCGCGGATGCGGTTCTGGCGCGTCGGGTGGCCTGGCCCCTGGCCCGCGCGATCTGGCGGTCTCGCATCGAAAAGGCTGCAGATGCCTTTCTGACCTTTTCAGCCGGCACCGGTGGCGTCCCGGTTCTGCTGGAAAAGCGGGGTGCGGCGCGGCTTGAGGGCGGTGATTTCACCCTGACCGGGAAACCGGACCGGATTGACCGATTGGACGATGGCAGGCTTCTGGTGATCGACTACAAGACGGGCAATCCGCCGACAGCTGACGAGCAGAAGCATTTCGACAAGCAGCTTCTTCTCGCCGCCGCCATGGCGGAACGTGGGGCCTTCCCCGGCCTTGACCCCGGCGAAGTGGCGCGGGTGGCCTATGTCGGGGTCAAGGCGGAGTTCAAGGTGGTTGAAAATACCATCGGGCCGGGTGAGGTGGATGCCGTCTGGGACAAGTTTGCCACCCTGATCGCCCGCTACGGGCGCGCCACCCAGGGCTTTACCGCGCGGCGGGCGATGAAGACGGTCAAGGACCCGTCGGACTATGACCACCTGTCGCGCTTTGGCGAATGGGACATGACGGCGGATGCCGTGCCCGAGGATCTGGCATGACGATCACCCCCGCCAGCCTGGCCCAGATGGAGGCGGCGCATCCCGCCCGCAACACTTGGCTTTCGGCCAATGCCGGGTCAGGCAAGACCCGCGTGCTGACAGACCGGGTGGCGCGGCTGCTGCTGAACGGGGTCGAGCCGCAGCACATCCTGTGCCTGACCTACACCAAGGCCGCCGCGTCCGAGATGCAGAACCGCCTTTTCAAGCGGCTGGGCGCCTGGGCGATGAAGCCCGACGATGACCTAAGACGTGATCTGGTGGAGTTGGGCGAAGATCAGATGGCCACCCCCCGCCTGGCCCGCGCCCGCCAGCTGTTCGCCCGCGCCATCGAAAGCCCCGGCGGCCTGCGCATCCAGACCATCCACAGCTTTTGCGGCAGCCTGCTGCGCCGCTTTCCGCTTGAGGCTGGCGTGCCCCCCGCCTTCACCGAAATGGACGACCGCGCCGCCCGCCTGATGCGGTCCGAAATCGTGGAGGAGATGGCCGATACCCTCGCCCCCGCCGCCGTCCGCCGCCTGACCGAGGTGCAGAACGGTGAGGATTTCGCCAAGCTGGTCGATCAAATCGCCCGCAACCGTGGGTCTTTCACCCCGGCAATGGGGGCTGATGCGGTGTGGAAGATGTTCGGCCTGCCGACTGGCTTTGGCGCAGCTGATTTGCTGTCCGGGGTCTTTCTGGGGGGAGAGGCGGACTGGATGCCCGAAGTGATCCGCATCATCGCGGCAGGGTCAACCAATGACGTGAAGGCTGCTGCCAAGCTTGGTCTAGTGACATTTTCGTCGCCCAGCCTGCAAGCTCTTGAGGTTCTTGAAGATGTGCTGTTGCTCGGTGTGTCGAAAGCAAACCCCGACAGAAGCTTTACCGCCAAGATTGGCGACTTTCCTACCAAGGATACCCGCGCGAAACTGGGTGCTTTGCTTGACCCCCTGAATGACCTGATGGCCCGGGTCGAGGGTGCGCGACGCTTGCGCCTTTCCCTTGCCACAGCCGAAAAAACCCTTGCCCTGCACCAGTTCGCCGCCGCCTTCCTGCCAGAGTATGAGGCGCGGAAAGCCGCGCGGGGACTTCTGGACTTCGACGACCTCATTTCCCGCGCGCGGGCCTTGCTGACCGACCGGGGGCTTGCGGCCTGGGTTCTGTTCCGCCTGGATGGCGGGATTGACCATATCCTGGTGGACGAAGCGCAGGATACCAGCCCCGACCAGTGGGAGCTCATCGAAAACCTTGCGGCGGAACTGACCTCGGGCCAGGGCGCCAGCAACCGAGAGCGGACGCTGTTTGTCGTGGGCGACAAGAAGCAGTCGATCTATTCGTTCCAGGGCGCGGATGTCGTGGCCTTTGACCGCAAACGCGACCTGTTTCAGGACAGACTGGCAGGGGGTGAGGCGCTGCGCCTGCGGTCGTTGACCCATTCCTTCCGCTCATCCCCCGCGATCCTGACGGTGGTGGACAAGACCTTTGACGGGACGGAACGGGCGGCCATCGGGGGGGAATCCAGCCACATCGCCTTCAATGAACGCCTGCCCGGCCGGGTGGATGTCTGGCCGGTGGTGGAAACGGCGGCAAAGCTGGAAGCGGGGCCGTGGGATGACCCGATAGACCAGCCCCATCCCGAAGACGCCGAGGTTGTGCTGGCCCGCGAGATTGCGGAGAGGATAAAGGCGCTGGTTGATGGCGGCGAACAGATCCCGCAGGTGCCGCGCAACGGTGGCCCCTCGGTGAGGCCGGTGCATTACGGCGATTTCCTTATTCTGGTGCAGCGCCGGTCGCCGCTGTTTCATGAGATCATCCGCGCCTGCAAGGCCCTTGACCTGCCCATCGCCGGGGCTGACCGGCTTAAGCTGGGCGGGGAAATGGCGGTCAAGGATCTGTCAGCGCTGCTGGCGTTTCTGGACACGCCGGAAGATGACCTGTCGCTGGCCTCTGTCCTGCGCTCCCCCCTTTGCGGCTGGTCGGAGCGAGATTTGTACCAGCTGGCCCAACCCCGCAAAGGCTATCTTTGGGAGGCGCTGCGTGTCCACTCCGGCCATGCCGACACCCGCGCTTTCCTGGATGACATGCGCGGTCAGGCCGACTTCCTGCGCCCCTATGACCTGATCGAACGCGTCCTGCACCGCCACGACGGCCGCCGCAAACTGCTGTCGCGGCTGGGGCCGGAGGCGGAGGATGGGATTGACGAACTTCTGTCTCAGGCGCTGGCCTATGAGACGTCAGAAGTGCCCAGCTTGACCGGCTTTCTGGTCTGGATGGAGACGGACGACGTCGAGGTGAAGCGCCAGCTTGACGCCGAAGGATCGCGCATCCGGGTGATGACGGTCCACGGCGCCAAGGGGCTGGAGGCCGAAATTGTGATCCTGCCCGACACCGGCGACCGCAGGCCCAATGACAAGGATGAACTTTACCGCCTGCCGGGGGGCGAAGCCGTCTGGAAAGTGACGAAAACCGAAAGCCCCGCGCTGATTTCGGCAGAACGTGAGGCACGGGCCGCGCGTGAGGCGGCGGAACGGCTGCGGCTGTTGTATGTGGCAATGACGCGGGCGCGGTGCTGGCTGATCGTGGTGGCCAAGGGCGATGTGAAGCAGCCCGACTGCTGGTACAATCTGGTCCGCGCCGGGGTTGACCGGTCGCAGGCTTTGACGCTGGAGGGTGGCATCCTGCGGCACGGCTTTGGCGACTGGCCGCTGCCGGTGGTGACCCTGAAACCCAAAGCGGTGCCGGTCCCGCTGCCCGACTGGGCCAAACGCCCCGCGCCCGATGCCCCGCGCGCGGACAAGATCCTGTCACCGTCTGACCTTGGCGGGGCGAAGGCCCTGCCCGGCGAACCCCTTTACCCCGAGGAAGAGGCCAAGGCCCGCGGCACCGCGCTGCATCTGTTGCTGGAACGCCTGCCGCAGAGAGACCCTGCGGATTGGGACGCCCAGGCCACGGCCATGATCCCTGACCCCCTCCTTGCTGCCGCCCTTCTGGGCGAGGCGCGGGGCGTGCTGACGGCCCTTCCCGGCCACTTCACCCCCGACACGCTGGCCGAGGTGGCCGTGACCGGCCCGTGGAATGGCCGCCAGATGTTTGGCAGCATCGACCGGCTGATTGTGGCAGCCGACCGGGTGCTGGTGATCGACTACAAGTCGAACGCCATTATCCCCAGCACCCCCGCCGAGGTGCCCGAAGGCATCCTGCGCCAGATGGGGGCCTATGCGCATCTTCTGGGCCAGATCTACCCTGACCGCCGGGTTGAGGTGGCAATCCTGTGGACCCGCGGTCCGACCCTGATGCCGCTTGATCCCGACATCGTGAGGTTGGCCCTGTCCCGCGCCACGATACCTTGACGTATCCCCCCGGCGTCCATACCTTCCCATCCTCAGAATGAATGGAGAGATGATCATGGGCGCTGCTACCGTCGCCGTATCGGACGCCACCTTTGACGCCGAGGTCCGCAATTCGCCGATCCCGGTCGTGGTGGATTTCTGGGCCGAATGGTGCGGCCCGTGCCGCCAGATCGGCCCGGCGCTGGAAGAACTTGCCGTGCAATACGCCGGCAAGGTGAAGATCGTGAAGGTCAACGTGGACGAGAACCCGGAAAGCCCGGCCACCCTTGGCGTGCGCGGCATCCCGGCGCTCTTCATGTTCAAGGACGGTCAGGTCGTGTCGAACAAGGTCGGCGCTGCCCCCAAGGCCGCGCTGGAAACCTGGATCAAGTCGGCGATCTGAACCAGACCCCTCCTCATTCGACTTCGTCTCCTCGTCGGAACGCGCAGCGAGGAGTGACTAAGTCATCGACGAGCGGGTCGTTGCAAAACCCTGTTTTCAAAAAGGCCCGGCCGCAGCCCTCTGCGACCGGGCTTATCTTTGCTTCCCAACCGCGCCGTTTTCCTGTATGCGCCCGCAATCTGTGACGTGCGGCCCACCCCCGGGGCACATGCAAAGGATGCGGGGGGAAGGGCGGCAATGGGGCCGCCGGTTAAAGGGACACCGGCAGGGGCCGGACCCTCAGAGGAAATGATACATGTTCAATGTGACGACCAAATCAATCCAGTGGGGCAGCGAAACGCTGACACTGGAAACCGGGAAAGTTGCGCGTCAGGCCGATGGGTCCGTGATT
This sequence comes from Paracoccaceae bacterium, assembly GCA_031425675.1. Classification (GTDB taxonomy): domain Bacteria; phylum Pseudomonadota; class Alphaproteobacteria; order Rhodobacterales; family Rhodobacteraceae; genus Tabrizicola. Next base: position 37,131 of record JANPJU010000140.1, read on the forward strand.
GCGACGCTGGGCGAAACGCAAGTTATGGCCAACGTGACCTTTGCCCGCAGCGCAAAGCCGGGTCAGGACTTCTTCCCCCTGACCGTCCACTATCAGGAAAAATACTACGCCGCGGGCAAGGTGCCCGGTGGCTTCTTCAAGCGTGAAGCGCGGCCTTCCGAAAAGGAAACGCTGACCTCGCGCCTGATCGACCGTCCGATCCGCCCCTTGTTCGTTGACGGTTTCCGCAACGAAGTGCTGGTCATGGCGACCGTGCTGTCCTGCGACCTCGTGAACGATCCCGACATCGTGGCGATGATCGCCGTGTCCGCCGCGCTGACGATTTCCGGCGTGCCGTTCATGGGCCCGATCGGTGCGGCCCGCGTGGGCTTTGAGGGTGGCAAGTACATCCTGAACCCCGCGATGGATGACATGACGCAGCTGCGCATGAAGCCCGACCAGCGGCTGGATCTTGTCATCGCCGGCACCAAAGACGCCGTGATGATGGTCGAATCCGAAGCCTATGAGCTGACGGAAGAAGAAATGCTGGGCGCGGTCGTGTTCGGCCACGAACAGATGCAGCCGGTGATCGACCTGATCATGGACTTTGCAGAAGATTCGGCGAATGAGCCGTTCGACTTCACCCCGCCCGACTATTCGGCGCTGTATGCCAAGGTCAAGACCGCCGGTGAGGCGCAGATGCGCGCCGCTTTTGCGATCCGTGACAAGCAGGAACGCACCACCGCCATCGAAGCCGCCGTTGACGCGATCAAGGCCGCGATGGACGACGAAGACAAGGCCGACGGTAACCTTTACCCCGCGATCAAGAAGCTGGAAGCATCGGTTCTGCGCGGCGATGTCGTGAAGAACGGCACCCGGATCGACGGGCGTGACACCAAGACCGTCCGCCCGATCACCTGCGAAACCGGCATCCTGCCGCGCACGCACGGTTCGGCGTTGTTCACCCGTGGGGAAACCCAGGGGCTGGTCATCACCACGCTGGGCACCGGCGAAGATGAGCAGATCATCGACGCACTGAACGGCAACTATCGGTCGAACTTCATGCTGCACTACAACTTCCCTCCCTACTCGGTGGGCGAAGTGGGCCGCGTCGGTTCCCCCGGTCGTCGTGAAATCGGCCATGGCAAGCTGGCATGGCGCGCGCTGCAGGCCGTTCTGCCCGCGCCGACCGATTTCCCCTACACCATCCGTGTGGTGTCGGAGATCACTGAATCCAACGGCTCCTCCTCGATGGCGTCGGTCTGCGGCGGATCCTTGTCCATGATGGACGCGGGCGTGCCGCTGAAAGCCCCGGTCGCTGGTGTGGCGATGGGTCTGATCCTGGAAGATGACGGCTCGTTCGCCATTCTGACGGATATCCTGGGTGATGAAGATCACCTTGGCGACATGGACTTCAAGGTGGCGGGCACCGCTGCCGGGATCACCTCGCTGCAGATGGACATCAAGATTGCGGGCATCACGCCCGAGATCATGAAGCAGGCCTTGGCTCAGGCCAAGGATGGCCGCGAGCACATTCTGGGCGAGATGGCCAAATCGCTGACCTCGGCCCAGGCGTTCAGCGCCTATGCCCCGAAGATCGAGACGATGCAGATCCCGACTGACAAGATCCGGGAAGTCATCGGCTCTGGCGGCAAGGTCATCCGTGAGATCGTGGAGCTTTCGGGCGCCAAGGTCGACATCAACGACGACGGCATGATCAAGCTGGCCTCGAACGATGCGGCGGCGATCAAGAAGGCCTATGACCTGATCTGGTCGATCGTGGCCGAACCCGAAGAAGGCAAGGTTTACACCGGCAAGGTCGTGAAACTGGTCGATTTTGGCGCCTTCGTGAACTTCTTCGGCAAGCGCGATGGTCTGGTGCACGTCAGCCAGATCGCCAACAAGCGCCTGAACCACCCGAATGAGCTTTTGAAAGAAGGCCAAGAGGTCAAGGTCAAGCTGCTGGGCTTTGATGACCGCGGCAAGGTGCGCCTTGGCATGAAGATGGTCGATCAGGAAACTGGCGAAGAGATCGTTGAAAAGAAGGAAGAATCGGCCGAGGGTTGACTCTTCTGGCAGCATGATGAAAGGCCCCGGGGGAAACCTTGGGGCCTTTTGCACGTCTGGGGTTGTCGGGCACTTGTGCTTTTGTTTGCCAAGGCAGGGTCAAGTCCGTTGTTCGGCACCTCCCATGGTCAGGCGTTACCGGGATCAGCCACTGACGGCCGGGTCGTCAACTGCGCTTGGGTGTACCGGACAAAAGACGAAGGCGCACAACTTCGGAAAAGCTGACCAGCCTAAGGCGATAGTAAATCCAGGCAACACGCAGCTTGTCCGTCGCGGAAAGGTGGGAGGCCAGCCCAATTTTAAGCAGATCACGGGCCTTTGGCAGCAGGTATCTCCCGATTGGCCACTTGGGTTTTCGGCCGGTCACTTCGGAAACGTGCTGATTGCCGACCAACCGCCGGGCCTTCTTGGCCAAGGCGGCAAAATCACCGCGGGCGGGATGGCGGATCGTTGTCAGTTCGCTAAAGACAATCCGACTTCCCGCCTCTGCCGCCCGCAGGCCCCATTCACTGTCTCCGCCAGAAAACGCATTTTCGCTGAACGGACCAACGAGATCAAAGGCTGCGCGGCGTGTCACCAGGTTGGCCGTGGCGCACCAACCTTTTAGGGCGTATTCGCTCTGCTTCATGGAACGGATGCTGTCGTAAAGTTCGTGCGAAGTCCACGTCTCGGCTTTCGCAAACAGAGTGACAGCCCCTGCGATCCGATCTATCGGTCGCAGATTCGCCAGCGCGGCCAGGCCGTTTTCGATCCAAAGCCTGTCGGGCAGGCAATCGCTGTCAGTGAAAAACAGCGCGTCGCCCCGGGCTTCACGCAGGGCGGCGTTCCGCGCGGCATAACTTCCAGGTTTGGGGACATGGAGGACACGGGCGTTCGGCGGCAGCTGAAGGAAGGCCGGGACGTCCGGGGACGCGTTGTTATTGGCAACGATCACCTCAAACCGATCAAACGAAATACTTTGCTGAGCCAGGCAATCAAGGCATTCTTGCAGGATCTGCCATTCGTCGTAGGTCGGGATTATGACGGTGGCTTCGGGGATCATCGGCTAACTTTCCGCACATGAAGTTTAGTTGGGCACCGCACCTTTGAAGCACCGATCCGAATGCGTCAAGATTTCTGAACAGGGCTGCGTCTACCAACGGTTGCGCGATCAGTTTCCATAATGCCAGGAACCTTGTCCACGGTCAGGGCGCTGTAGGCAATGCTGTCTGCGAAAACGTGGAGCTTTTGGGCTACGCGGACGCAATCAGCGAGGAAGCATAGTCAAGCTGACATCGAACCATGCGGCGGCGATCAAGAAAAGGGCAGGTCTATGCCGGCAAGGTTGTCAAACCGGACACCTTTCGCGCCTTCGTGAACTTTGGCGAGAGCAATGGTCTGGTGCATTGTTCCCAGATTGCCATCAAGCGTCTGAGGCGCCCGACGGAGTTTCTGAAGGATGGTCGGGAAGTGAAGGTCATACTTCTGCGCTTTGATAGCTGCAGCAAGGTGCGCCTTGGCAGCAAGATGGTCGATCAGGAAAGTGGCGAAGAAGCCGCTGGAAGGAAAAAGAAATCGGCCGAGGGCTGATCCTTTCCGAACCGCAGGTTCAGAGCCGCTGGCAACCTTGGGGCCTTATGCTTTTGTGGGGTTGTGGGCGATTTGCTGCTTCGTTATGTTATAGTATAACACAACCAGCGAGCACCCTATGCATGACAATCGCCTGCCCGTAACAGTTCTTTCCGGCTTTCTTGGCGCGGGCAAGACCACCCTCCTCAACCATGTTCTGAACAACCGCGACGGTCGGCGGGTGGCGGTGATCGTCAATGACATGAGCGAGGTGAACATCGACGCTGACCTGATCCGCGAAGGCACGGAGCTAAGCCGGTCCGAGGAAAAACTGGTCGAGATGACGAACGGCTGCATCTGCTGCACCCTGCGCGATGATCTGCTGGTCGAGGTGCGGCGCTTGGCGGCGGAAGGGCGGTTCGACTATCTGATGATCGAAAGCACCGGCATTGCCGAACCGATGCCCGTCGCCGCGACCTTCGACTTCCGGGATGAGGCGGGGGAAAGCCTGGCCGATGTGGCGCGGCTGGACACGATGGTGACGGTCGTCGACGCCATCAACCTGCTGCGCGACTTTGCCAGCCATGACTTTCTGGCCGACCGGGGCGAAAGCCTTGGGGAAGGGGATGAACGCACCCTCGTCACCCTCCTCACCGACCAGATCGAATTTTCCGATGTGGTGATCTTGAACAAGGTGGCCGATGCGGGGCCAGAGCGTGCCGATGCCGCCCGCAAGATCATCAAGGCTTTGAACCCTGATGCAAGGCTGATCGAGACGGACCATTCCCGCGTTGACCCCAATGCCATCTTCGACACCGGCCTGTTCGACTTTGACCGCGCGGCCGAGCACCCCCTGTGGGCGAAGGAGCTTTATGGCTTCGCCCACCACGCAGCCGAGACGGAAGAATACGGCATCTCCTCCTTCGTTTACCGCGCCCGCGCGCCGTTTCATCCGGGACGCATCCATGCGCTGCTGAACGGTGATTTGCCTGGCGTGATCCGCGCCAAGGGGCATTTCTGGATTGCCAGCCGCCCGAACTGGGTGGCCGAATACTCGCTGGCGGGGGCCGTTTCGTCAGTTTCCCCGCTGGGCGGCTGGTGGGTGAGTGTACCGAAAGAGCGTTGGCCAACGCATCCCGACGCCTTGGCTGAGGTGGCCGAAAAGTGGCAGGAGCCTTGGGGCGACCGGCGGCAGGAACTGGTCTTCATCGGCCATGGCATGGATGAAGGCGCCATTCGGGCGGGTCTGGACGCAGCTCTGATCCCCGCCAGTGCGTTTACGCCCGAAGCTTGGTCTGATCTGCCCGATCCCTTTCCGGGCTGGCGGCGCACTGCGGCATGAGCGTCAACCTATCTTCCCCCCGCGCCCGCTGGCGTCGCGCTGATCCTATGGCCGCCTATGACCGGCTTCCCCCCGTCCTGCGGCACTGGCTGGCCGGGGCAGCATTGCCATGGAGCGCGGCTTCGGTCCTGCGTCTGTGGGACCGGGCCTTGCGCGACACGGGTTGCGCAAAAGCCGCCCGTGACAGGCTTGCCCGCGCGGAAGCAAAGACCCTCGCGCGTGAAGCGGCGAGGGTCTGGGGCAGCGCCTACCCCACCGTTCAGGCGGGCGACTTGGCAAACCGCAGGTAGGGCAGCTTGATATCCAGTTCGCCAAACCGTTCCGTGGCCTGTTCGTTGTTCAACGACAGTGCCACGATCACATCCTGCCCCGGCACCCAGTTGGCGGGGGTCGCCAGAGGCACGCCATCGGTCTTTTGCACCGCATCCAGTGCGCGCAGGATTTCGGCGAAGTTTCGGCCCACGCTCATCGGGTAGGTCATCGTCAGGCGCACCTTTTTGTCGGGGCCGATGATGTAGACCGTCCGCACGGTGGAGGAATGGGCCGGGGTGCGGCCTTCCAGCGGCAGGTAATAGTCGGCCTCCAGCATGTCATAGGCTTTGGCGACGGTCAGGCTGCTGTCATCGATGATCGGAAAATCGGCAGGCGCGCCGCCGAAGGTTTCAATGTCGCGCTTCCACTTGTCGTGGTCCTGAACGCTGTCCACTGACACGCCGATCACCTTGGTGTTGCGCTTGGCCCATTCCGGGGCCAGCTGCGCCACCGCGCCAAATTCCGTGGTGCAGACCGGCGTGAAATCACGGGGGTGGCTGAAAATGATCGCATAGCTGTCGCCCAGCCAGTCATGGAAATGGATCGGGCCGGCGGTGCTGTCAGCGGTGAAGTCGGGGGCGATGTCATTGATGCGGACGGACATGGGAAAACCTCTGTCAGGGTGGAGTGCTTGTGTGCCGAACATAAGGGAAGCGGAATAATGTTTCACCCCCTGCCCTTATGCTTTGGCAAGTTAGGAACGGAGTTCTGAAAATCGGCAGTCACGCGCAAGATTTCTTCTTTCGCGTGCAACCAGCGTAGAGCAATGTTTCAGTCGAAGGTGCCCGTCACCCGGCCAAAAAGCATGAATGCGCGTGAGGTGCGGGTGTCCGACAGATCCGCAAGTTCGGCATCCGTCGCGTTGGGTTCAAACGCGGCGAAGGTCTTGTCGAAGGTCCTCAGGAAATGGTGCGCGGCGTCGCGGAAAACCGGGTCAGCCTTCATCCGCGCGGCTGTCAAGGCCAGTGCGGTGCGGTCGCGGATTCCGCCAAGCGCCGCGATCGAACGGCCGCGCTCGCCCGCAGCAAATCGGCGCCACAGATCGGGCTGGCAAAGGTCCGGTTTCAGGTCATCCATGTAAATGCCATCCTGACTAAGCAGCGTCAGCACATCCTGCGCCGCGCGGATCAGCTTGGCCACGGTCCGGTCTTCCAGCGCCAGCCGCAGGGCGCGAAAGCCTTCCTTGTCGTTGGGTGTTTCGGGAAACTGCACCGCGCGCACGAAATCGGCCACTGTCAGCGGTGACCGAAGATCTTCTGCCGGGGTGCCAAGCGCCAAACCCGGCTGCTCGGCGCTTGGGTCAGCGACCGGTCTTGCCATGGCGGCCTTCCGGTCTGCGGACGGCACCGTCAGCGCCACATCCCGGCGTGAGGAGAAGGTGGCAAGAACCGATTCCGCCTGCCGGGTCGCGGCGGCAATCTCGTCAATCTTGCGTTCAACCGAAGGCTTCATCCCCCCACCTTGCGAAGCCTGCGCCTGTGCCTGCACATAACTGGCGCGCATCGCCTCAACCGTTGCTTGCAGGCGGGCAGCCTCGGCCCGCAGTTCCCGCACTGACCGCAGCGTGGTGACAACCACCCAGATCAGCGCGACCGGCAGGAACACCATCAGAAGCGTCATCACCAGCCCGAAAGTCTGCGCGTCGTTGCCGGGTGGGGTGATCAGAACATAGCCGAGGATCAAAAGCACCCAGATCATGCTGAGCGCGACGCCAGCCATTTCAAGCCCGCGCCCGGTTCTGGTATCGGGCGAGGGCGAAAGGCTTTGGTCGGGCGTCGCAACCGGCGCCCTTCTGGCACCTGCGTCCGGCCTTTGCAGGTCTTTGGCCGCTTTCATCAGGGGTGTCCCTGATCAGACATAGCGAATGGACAGGATTTCATAGGTCCTGGTGCCGCCCGGCGTCTTCACGTCAACGGAATCGCCTTCTTCCTTGCCGATCAACGCGCGCGCCAGGGGCGAGCGGATGTTCAGCAAGCCATTCTCGATGGCGGCCTCGGTTTCACCAACGATCTGATACGTCTTTTCATCGCCGTTATCGACATCGGCCAAAGCCACCGTGGCGCCGAACTTGATCGACCCGGACAGTTTTGTCGGGTCGATGACATCGGCCAGCGACAACGAGCCCTCAAGCTCTTTGATGCGGCCTTCGATGAAGCCCTGCTTTTCACGCGCGGCGTGGTATTCGGCGTTTTCCGACAGGTCACCATGTTCGCGCGCCTCGGCGATGTCGCGGATGATGGCCGGACGGTCGACCGTCTTCAGCTGCTTCAGCTCTTCATCCAGCGCGACATAGCCGCGCCGGGTCATCGGGATCTTTTCCATTGGCCTTCCACACGAAAACAAGAAGTCACAGGCCGGTTTTCGGCCCATGACTTCGGACTTGTCTTGGCCATCACCTGATCCGATGGGCCGGCCAATTGCAAGGGGGGATGCCGGAGACCGGCGGCGCATCGTCGCAGCGGGGACAGAAAATTCCGCCCTTGGCTGGCGGGGTGGCGTGATGTTGCGTCATGGTTGACCTTGGGCGCACCTTGCTGCAACAGGAAGGCCGCCAAAAGCCAGCGTTTCAAGACGGGAAGGTCCGTCAGGAAAAGGACAAGCGATGACTGCGATCCAGCGCGAGAAGATGGACTATGACGTGGTGATCGTCGGGGCCGGGCCTGCGGGTCTGTCTGCCGCGATCCGGCTGAAGCAGCTTGACCCCGACCGGTCCGTCGTCGTGCTGGAAAAGGGGTCCGAGGTTGGGGCGCATATCCTTTCGGGCGCAGTCCTGGACCCCGTAGGTCTGGATGCCTTGCTGCCGGACTGGCGGTCGATGGACGCGCCGATCAAGACCCCGGTCACGGAAGACAACTTCTACATGCTGGGGCCGGCCGGACAGATCCGCATCCCGAACTGGCCGATGCCGCCCCTGATGAACAACCACGGCAACTACATCGTCAGCATGGCCAACGTCTGCCGCTGGATGGCAGGCGTGGCCGAAGGGCTGGGGGTTGAGATTTTCCCCGGCATGGCCTGTTCGGAACTGGTTTTTGAGGGTGACACTGTCGTAGGCGTCGTCGCAGGTGAGTTTGGCCGCGATCCCGAAACCCGCGCACCCGGCCCCTCGTACGAACCGGGAATGGAGTTGCGGGGCAAGTATGTCTTCCTGTCGGAAGGAGTGCACGGCAGCCTGTCGAAACAGGTTATCGCAAAGTACCAGCTGTCCAAAGGCCATTGCCCTCAGAAATTCGGGCTTGGGATGAAGGAAATCTGGGAAATCGACCCCGCAAAGCACCATCCTGGCCGGGTGACCCACACGATGGGCTGGCCCTTGGGCAAAAATGCCGGCGGTGGCAGCTTCATCTACCACCTTGAGAATAATCAGGTTTATGTCGGCTTCGTGGTACACCTGAACTATGAGAACCCGCATCTTTACCCGTACATGGAATTCCAGCGCTTCAAGCATCACCCAATGGTGGCGGAACTGCTGACGGGCGGCAAACGCGTCGCCTATGGTGCGCGCGCCATCAGTGAAGGCGGCTGGCAGTCGATCCCGAAGATGGTGGCACCCGGTGTGGCGCTTCTTGGGTGCAGCGCGGGCCTCGTGAACGTGCCGCGCATCAAGGGGAACCATAATGCGATGCTGTCTGGCAAGGCGGCGGCCGAAGCGGCCCATGACGCCATTCTGGCCGGTCGCCAAGGCGATGAACTTGCCACCTATGAGACGCAGGTGCGCACCGGTCCCATCGGCCGCGACTTGAAGAAGGTGCGCAACGTCAAACCCTTGTGGTCGAAATACGGCCTGGTCGCCAGCCTTATGGGCGGCGGGGTGGACATGTGGCTGAACACCGTGGGGCTGACCGCCTTTGGCACGCTGCGCCACGGCAAGTCCGACGCCGCCGCCACTGGCTTGGCCAAGAACCACAAGGTCATCGACTACCCCAAGCCCGACGGCAAGCTGTCGTTCGACAGGCTGACCAACGTCGCCTTCAGCTTTACCAACCACGATGAGAACCAGCCTGCCCATCTGGTGCTGAAGGACCCATCAGTCCCGATCCTGGTCAACCTGCCGAAATACGCCGAGCCTGCGCAGCGCTATTGCCCGGCGGGGGTTTATGAGGTGATCGGCGAAGGGCAGGACGCGCGCTTTCAGATCAATTTCCAGAACTGCGTCCACTGCAAGACCTGTGACATCAAGGACCCGTCGCAGAACATCATCTGGACCACGCCCATGGGCGGTGGCGGGCCGAATTACCCCAACATGTGACGCTTCACGCAAGAGTGTTGCCGAAACCCACACCGGAAACGGGGCCGGACTGCAAGGTCCGGCCTGCCTGCATTGCCATGCCCGCCCTTGCCCGTTAGCGTCGTGTCCTGCGCCCAAGGAGAGCCCCATGCCCCACGCCGTTTCCCGCACGCTGACCGCCCTGGTTCTGGCCGCCGTGCTGGCCACCCCACTTCGGGCGGAAGGTGACGGCGATGCAGGCGCTTACCTTGCTGCCCGTGTGGCGGAATCTCAGAACGATTTCCGCGCCGCTGCCGGCTGGTATGGCAAGGCGATCCTGTCGGATTCCGGGAATGCCCGTCTTCTGGAAGGTGCAATTCTTGCTGAACTTGGCAACGGCGATTTTGCCATCGCGGCCGAGGCTGCCCGCCAACTGAAGGCGTTGGAAGGTCCGCCCAGCCAGCTTGCCGAATTTGCCCTGCTGGCCGATGAGGCAAAGCGTGAAGATTACGCCGCAATTCTGGCAGCGGCCGAAGGCGACCGTGATCTGGGCGAGCTGGTAAATGCGTTGGTCAAGGCCTGGGCGCATGTCGGGACCGGCAAGATGTCCGATGCCCTGACGGCCTTCGACGCCATCGCCGCCACCAAAGGGTTGGAGGCGTTCGGCCTTTATCACAAGGCGCTGGCCCTTGCTTCGGTCGGCGATCTTGAGGGTGCCGATGCCATCCTGTCTGGCCGTGCCGCTGGTCCGGTCGTCGTGATGCGGCGCGGCGTGCTGGCCCATGCGCAGATCCTGAGCGGGCTTGAGCGCAATGCCGACGCGCTCGCCCTGCTTGAACGGTCCTTTGGCACCGGACCGGACCCGATCATTGATGCGTTGCGCCTGCGTCTAAAAGCGGGAGAGCCCGTGCCGTTTGACACCGTCCGCACCGCCCGCGACGGCATCGCCGAAGTGTTCTTCACCGTCTCTACCGCCCTGAACGGTGAGGCGGACGCGGTCTATACTCTCCTCCATTTGCGGGTGGCGGGCTATCTGCGCCCGGACCATTCCGATGCGCTGCTTCTGACTGCGGATGTGCTGGAGTCGCTGGGTCAGCACCAACTGGCCGTCGAAACCTACGCGCTGTTCACGCCGGAAGATCCATCCTATGTCTCGGCCGAAATCGGTCGCGCGGGGGCGCTGAGGTCGCAAGGCAACCTTGACGCGGCGCTTGAGGCTCTGCAGGCGCTGTCCCGCAGCCACGGCACGCTTTTCGGCGTGCAGTTCGCGCTTGGTGATCTGCTGCGCGTGGAAGAACGCTTTGACGAGGCCGAGGTCGCCTATACCGCTGCCATCGACCTTTTGCCCGAGGTGGGTGGGGATGACTGGATCCTCTTCTTCTATCGCGGCATTTGCCACGAACAGTCGAAAGACTGGGCCGCGGCCGAGGCTGACTTTCGCCGTTCGCTGGAATTGAACGGCAATCAGCCGCAGGTTCTGAACTACCTTGGGTATGGCCTGGTGGACCGCGGCGAAAAGCTGGATGAGGCGCTGGGCCTGATCGAAAAGGCCGTCGCCGCCGACCCGGAAAAGGGCTACATCATCGACAGTCTGGCCTGGGCCTATTTCCGCCTTGGCCGCTATGAGGATGCGCTGGTACCGATGGAGCGTGCCTCGCTTCTGGAGCCGGTCGATTCGATCGTGACCGACCACCTTGGCGATGTTTACTGGATGGTTGGCCGCAAGCTTGAGGCGCGGTTTCAATGGCGGCGGGCGCTGTCGTTTGACCCGACCGAGACCGACGCCGACCGCATCCGCCGCAAGCTTGAGATCGGCCTTGATGCCGTAATGGCCGATGAAGCGGGCGCTGCAGCCGCGCCCTCTGCCCCGGTCGAGGCGGCTGAGACGGCCCCCGAAAATGGCGGCTGACGCGACATCCGAAGACGCGCCTGCCAAGATCAATCTGTGTCTGCATGTCACCGGGCGGCGGGCGGATGGGTATCATCTGCTCGACAGTCTGGTTGTTTTCGCCGGAGTTGGGGACCAGGTGACCGTTGCGGCGGGTCAGACGCTGTCACTGGATGTCACCGGTCCTGAAAGCGGCACGCTGGAAGCGGACAGTGACAACCTTGTTCTGCGCGCCGCGCGAATGATGGGCGTCACGCAGGCCAGTCTGACGCTGAGGAAGGCATTGCCCATAGCGTCGGGAATAGGTGGCGGGTCGGCAGATGCGGCGGCCACCTTGCGGGCGTTGGCGCGCTGGACCGGGCTGCCGGTGCCTGTCCCCGGTGATGTGCTGGCCCTGGGTGCCGATGTGCCGGTTTGCCTGGCCGGGCGGCCCGCGCTGATGCAAGGTGTCGGCGAGATCTTGTCGTCGCTTCCCAAGCTGCCCGCGCTGTGGTGCGTGCTGGCCAACCCGCGAACCCCGGTTCCGACCCCACCGGTCTTTGCCGCCTTGCAATCGCGCCAGAACCCACCCGTGCCTGACCTGCCGGCGGCGGCGCTTCGGTCGGCGGAGGGTTTGGCCGCCTGGCTATCTGGGGCTACCCGTAATGATCTTGTGCCCGCCGCCCAGACCGTTGCACCGGTGCTGGAGGAGGTCCAGTCCGCCCTTGCCGACACGCCCGGTTGCCTTCTGGCGCGGATGTCAGGCTCGGGTGGCACGCATTTCGGCCTTTATGCCACGCAAAGGGCGGCCGAAGCGGCTGCGCAAATCCTGCGTACCGCCCATCCGCGTTGGTGGATCGAACCTGCCGCCATCCTGTCTTGATTGACGTCCAATTGCCCGCAACGGGCAAGATCCCTCAGCCAGTCCTATGCCATCAGAAGTAGCTTCTTACCAGCGCCCCCGAGATCAGCGCCCAGCCGTCCGCCACAACAAAGAACGCCAGCTTGAACGGCAGCGACACGACTGCTGGCGGCACCATCATCATGCCCATCGACATCAGGATCGCCGCGACGACAAGGTCGATGATCAGGAAGGGCAGGAACACCATGAACCCGATCTCGAACGCCCGCTGAATCTCGGACAGAAGGAACGACGGGACGAGGAGTGAAAGCGGTGCATCAGCCGGTGGAACGGAGGCTGTGGCGCGCAGGTCCTGTAGTGTCAGGAAAGTCTCAGCGTCAACCCGCAGCGCCATGAACTCGCGGAAAGGCAGGATTGCGGCTTGCAGGGCGGGGCCAACCTCCATCCGGCCGGTGGTCATCGGCTCGATCCCGGTGACCCAGGCCTGGGTGAAGACCGGGTCCATCACATACCAGGTCAGGAACAGCGCCAGGCTGATGATCAGCATGTTTGGCGGGGCCTGCTGAAGGCCGATCGCCTGGCGCAAGATCGACAGCACGGTGACGATGAAGGGAAAGCAGGTGACCATCACCGCCAGCCCCGGCACGATGCTTAGAAGCGTGATCAGCAACAGAAGTTGCACCGAACGCAGCGAAAGTGAGTTGCCGTCGCCCATGTTCAACGACAGATCCTGTGCCAGCACGGGACCGGCCAGCAAGATCAGGCCCAGCGCAAAGGGCAGGCTGCGCGTCACAGTCCACCGCGCAGGTTGGCAACTTCCGTCAGGCGGACGGCCAGTTGGCCCGCGTTTTCGCCCTCCAGCTCCGTCAACTCTCCACGCGCGATCAGTCGGTCCCCGACGTAAAGCTCCACCGGGTCATCGACGCGGCGGTCCAGTTGCAGGACCGCATCCTTTGACAGGCGCAAAAGGTCACGCACCAGCGGGCGGGCACGACCGACGGAAATGGTCACTTCGATCGGAACCTGGGAAAAGGGGTTGCTGTCAGCCAAGTCATCCATGGGTCGTCTCCTTGGTGTTCAGGTTGAAGTACGCCCTTACGGCGGCGCTGATGTCGGCGGTAACTTGCGTCAGATCGACCTTGGTTTCCGAGGTGCCGAAGCGGATGTAGACCTGCCCCTCGCCCAAGGATGGTTCCTCTTCGATCACCACCGGCAGGCCGGTTGCCTGGGTAATCAGATCTTCCACGCAGTCACGCGCGACGGGGTTGAGGACGAGGATCAGCGGCGTATCTGCCAGGCTGTCGGCAATGGGCATCAGCGCCTCAAGCACGGTCGGGGCAAGGGCATCACGCGCGACTTCGGGCAACAGGCGGTTGGTCATCTCAACGATCAGCGGTTTTATGGCTTGCAACACATGGTTGCGGGCGTCCTGAAAGGTGAAGGCCAGACTTTGCAGGTTGCGCGCAAGATCGGCACGGATGCGGCTTTGGTCGCCCTGCTGCGCGGCGGCGGCATCTTCCCAGCCGGCGGAGTACCCCTGCTCGAACGAGGCGATCTTGGCTTCCTCCATCGCGCCCACCTCAACCAGTGGCTGAGGGGTGCCGTCGGACGCGATGCTGCTGTCAAAGACCTCCAGCCTGAGAATGGCCATCAGACACGCTCCTCATCCGCTTCCATCCAGCCACGCAGGATTTCGATGGATTCAGTCTGTCGTTTTTCGATCAGGCGGCGCAGACGGCTGGCGGGGTCGTCCTCGCCCTCAAGTCCTGCCATGGCGTTGACCGCGTTGGGATACCCCGGAATGGCATAGCCGGTCTCAACCTCACCATCGAGGGCAGCGCCGGAAAAGCCACCAACGCCCGGCAGGGCAAGGGTCGGACCGGGCCCAGCAAGAGCCTGCCGATTGGCAGCAGAGGTCAGGATTGGCCGAATCACAAAGAGGCCCAACACCAGGGCAACCACGGCCAGCACCGCCGTCTGCACCATCGACAGCACATCCAGTGGCCCCATTGCCGGCATGAAGCCCGCTTCGATTACTGAGCCCTCTGGCAACGGAAGTTCCTGAAACTCAAGCGATTTCAGCGTCAGCACATCTCCGCGGGTTTCATCAAGACCCACGGCCGAGGCGACAAGTTCCCGCAAGGTTGCCAACTCCTCCTCCGCTCGCGGTGCCCAGCTGCGGGTGCCGTCTGCAGCAAGTGTCACAACACCATCAACCATGACCGCGACGGTCAGCCGCCGCGTCGCCCCCGGATTGCGCAAGACCTCACGCTGGGTTTCGGAGACCTCGTAGTTCACCCGCTCCCGCGTTTCGGAGGAATTGCTCTGGCCCTGCGCGCCAGCGGCTGCATCACCCTCGGGCAGGTTCGAGGCGACCGTCACATCGCCCCCGGGTTCAGTGCTGGAATCGGTCTTCTCTTCGGTCTCTGAGGAGATCGCCACGCGTCCCTGCGGGTCAAACGTCCGCTCGGTGATCGATTCGCGTTCCGACACCAGGTCAACCGCCACTTCGACCACGGATTTTCCGGGGCCCATGCGGGCGGCCAGCAACCGTTCCACGTTGCCCTTGATCGCGGCGGCGCG
>JANPJU010000141.1:0-70557 GCA_031425675.1 Paracoccaceae bacterium
GAGGTCACCCAAGCTTGCCCGTCGGACAAGCCGCCGCCTAAGCCAGTCGCGACACCTCTGGTCGCAAACGTGTTGGTTGCAGCCGCCCGCCCGCCATGGTCAAAGACCGCCATGGTGAACCCGATGCAAGATGCGCCGATCCTGCAGGACCGACTTCCGCTCCACCCCTGGGCGGAGCCTGCGACGCGCAGGCTTCCCGGCATCCAGCCCGTGCAGGGCCGCGACTGGCTCCGCGTGGACAAAGCTTATGCCCCCCAGATGGCCTTGCGTGACCGGCTGATCGCCGGGCAACCAGAGATCGTCCACACCACCCTGCCGCAGGCTGAACCCGCCGCGCAGGAGCTTTACACGACGGTCCTCGGCTGGCTGGCCGAAGAGCCCGGCTTCACCCTCACCGCCAGCCAGGCCACCCGCCCCGATGGCGTGACCGTGCCCCTGAACCCTGCCCAGCCGCTTCTGACCCTTGGCCGCCTCGTCCAGCAGGACCTCTGCCTTCTCCAACCCACCGGCGACGAATACCACCTCACCGGCGCTATCCTGTGCTTTCCGGCCAGCTGGACGCTTGCCCAGAAGATCGGCCGCCCGATGACCGCGATCCATGATCCGGTCCCGCAGTATGACGCCGACCTTTCCCGCCGGGTGAACCGAATGTTCACTGCCATCCGCCCGGACCAGCCGCTGTGGCGGATGAACTTCCTGACCTATGACGACTTCACCCTCCACCAGCCCCGGAGTGAGGGCGAGCGCCGCCCGCAACCGACCGACCACGTCTACATCCGCTGCGAACGCCAATGCCTTGTGCGGCTTCCCGCCACGGGGGCGGTGGTCTTCACCATCCATACCTATGTGGTGGATGCAGGATCGGTCACGCCCGAAGACCTTGCCGCCCTCCGCGCCGCTGTGCATTAGGAACCGACCATGCCCGGATTGATCCGCAGAACTGTTCTGATCGGGGGCGCTGCCGCCGCCGCCACCGCTGCGACGCTCCTTTGGCGCACAAGGGGCCAAAGCGGGGTTGCGGTCGCCTATGGCACCGGCCCGCGGCAGGTGCTGGACGTGACCTTGCCGGATGGTGACGGCCCCTTTCCGGTATTGGTGATGATCCACGGTGGCGCTTTCCAGATGGGCGACAAGACTGACCTTGCAATCCCGGCGGGTGTGCTTGAGGCGGGCATTGCCGTGGTGCGGCTTAACTATCGCTTTTCCAGCACCGATATTTGGCCGGCGCAGGGCGAAGATTGCCTTTCCGGTATCGTCCATCTGCAACGCGAGGGGGCGGACCTTGGGCTTGACCCGGCCCGCATCGTGCTGATGGGGCAGTCCGCCGGGGCCTTTCTGGCCGTCTCCACCGCGCTCAGCCTGGTTGAGGTGGGCCTGCAGCCGCGCGGCGTAGTCAGCTTTTATGGCCCGATGGATTTTTCGACGATGGACGCCGACATGGCCACCCTTGGCCGCACCGCCGCAATGGGCACAACCGATGGCCCGGACAGCCCGGAAAGCCGGCTTCTGGGTTACGCCATCGCGGAAAACCGCGCCGCTGCCCGTGCGATGGGGCCAGTCGGTCGGCTCGACCAGATCCGTGAGCCGTTGCCGCCAATCCTGATCCGCCATGGCGACGCTGACCCGATGATTGCCGACCTGCAGGCCAAACGCCTGCGTGAGGCGTGGCTTGCCGCCGACCCGCAAGCCCGGATCGACTATGCCCTTGTCCCCGGCGCAGGCCATGGCGGCGCCGAATTTGAAAGCGGGGAAGTGCTGGCGGACCTTGTGGCCTTTCTGTCCAGCACGCTTGTCTAGTCGTCGGCCCCGATCTGGCGCAGATCGACCCCTTTGATGTGCAGCCATCCAGCCTTTGCCAGACCATAGGGCAGTGCGGCAAAGCTGCTTAGCCAGCCAAGCATGAAGCCCAAAACCTGAATGGCCCCGGTCGCCACCTCTCCCGGGGGCGCGGGCGGGGCAGCGGGGCCTGAGGGGGCATTGTGGGCCCGCTGCCTGGCCTTTTGGGACCGATCTTGCTTGCCAACTCCCGAATGTGCATCGCCCACCAATTCGTCGCGGATCGCTGCCAGGGGGTCTGCTTCGGGCACCGGCTCGGCCAGCACGACAGGGGGCACGACTGGCGGGGTATCCGTTGGATCAGGATTAACCTGGGTCACGTCAGGGAAAGCGGGCGGCGGGGCGGCTGGGGTCAGGGCAGGATCGTCGACGGGCCACAGATGCGGCTCGATTTCGATTACCAGCGCATTGCCGCGCTTCACGTCGGGGTCTGCGGTTGCACTGGCATGGGACAGGATGGCCGCCGCGTTCTTGATCCAGGCAGCCACTCGCAGATGCGACGGCACCAAGCGCGCCGCGCGGCCAAGCTTTTCTTCCGGGAGGCGGCCCGCGCCGTGCTTGACGTTCACCGCCACTTGCCGTGCGCGACGTGCCGCCCACGCATGCAAAGGCGCCACCCCTTCGCGCGACAGAAACAGGCTAGCTCGGCCAAAGGCGCGAAAGTTGAAGGGTGGGCGCTGTTCACCCTCGGCCCAGATTTTCGGGCGCGGCTTGTCGCGGGTTTCGGGACGCCGACGAAAGGGATCCGTGGCCATCATACACTCGCCATATCGTTGCGTGGGGCCAACGGTAGCCCAGCGTTGGCCCCACCGCAACTGAAGCCTCTCAGGTTAAAGAAACGGGTCAGAGGACGAAAAATAAAGCCTTTCCAAGGCTTTGTGCCCTGTCCCGCCCGTTCGGTCATGCAGAAGGGCGCCCGCAGGCGCCCTTTCTTACTCTCAAGCTGCGATCAGCAGCTATAGTACATCTGGTACTCGATCGGGTGGGGCGTATGTTCGTAGGCGTAAACCTCTTCCCATTTCAGCGCCATGTAGCCTTCCAGTTGGTCCTTGGTGAACACCTCGCCGACCAACAGGAAGTCATGGTCCTTTTCCAGTTCCTCCAGCGCTTCCCGGAGGGAACCGCAGACGGTCGGGATTTCGGCCAGTTCTTCCGGCGGCAGGTCGTACAGGTCCTTGTCCGACGCGGGGCCCGGGTCGATCTTGTTCTTGATGCCGTCAAGGCCGGCCATCAACAGGGCGGCAAACGCCAGATAGGGGTTCGCTGCCGGATCGGGGAAACGCGCCTCAACCCGCTTGGCTTTCGGCGATTCCGTCCACGGAATACGAACGCAGCCCGACCGGTTGCGTGCCGAATACGCGCGCAGAACCGGGGCTTCAAAGCCGGGGATCAGACGCTTGTAGCTGTTGGTCGACGGGTTGGTCAGCGCGTTCAGCGCCTTGGCGTGCTTCAGGATACCGCCGATGAAATACAGCGCCTCCTGGCTCAGATCGGCATACTTGTCGCCCGCGAAGAGGGGCTTGCCACCCTTCCAGATCGACATGTTGACGTGCATCCCCGACCCGTTGTCGCCCTTCATGGGCTTGGGCATGAAGGTCACGGTCTTGCCGTAGGCGTGGGCCACGTTGTGGATCACATACTTGTACTTCTGGATGTTGTCGGCCTGTTCGACCAGACCACCGAAGATCATCCCAAGTTCGTGCTGGCAGGTCGCAACCTCGTGGTGGTGCTTGTCGACCTTGATGCCCATGCGCTTCATCGTCGACAGCATCTCGCCGCGGATGTCCTGGGCTTCGTCCACCGGGTTGACCGGGAAATAGCCGCCCTTGTGGCCCGCGCGGTGGCCGTAGTTGCCGCCTTCGGTCACAGTGTCGGTGTTCCAGGCAGCGGCTTCGGCGTCAATCTCGTAGGCCACCTTGCGGGGCGTCACTGAGTAGCGCACGTCGTCGAACAGGAAGAATTCTGCTTCCGGCCCGAAATAGGCCGCATCGCCCACGCCGGACGACTTGAGGTAAGCCTCGGCCTTCAGCGCCGTCTGACGCGGGCAGCGGCTGTAAGCCTCGCCCGTGTCAGGCTCGACCACGACGCAATGCACGCACATGGTCTTTTCGGCGTAGAACGGATCAATGTAGACCGACGCCGGATCAGGGATCAGCTTCATGTCGGACTGATCGATCGACTTCCAGCCCGCGATCGACGAGCCGTCGAACATGAAGCCTTCCTCGAAGAAATCCTCGTCCACAAGATCGGCCACCAGCGTCACGTGCTGCAGCTTGCCCTTGGGGTCGGTAAAACGGATGTCGACGTATTCGACGTCCTCGTCCTTCATCAGTTTCAGAGCTTTCGCAACTGCGCTCATCATGCTGCCTTTCGGTTTTTCTGGTTTCGATTTCGGTTTGTCTTTGGCCATTCTACCCCCCTGTCAGACCGCATCATCACCGGTTTCGCCGGTCCGGATCCGGATGGCCTGTTCGATGGGGGTGACGAAGATCTTGCCATCGCCGATCTTGTCGGTGCGGGCGGCAGCCACGATGGCGGCGACGGCCTGGTCGACCATGTCGTCGGTCAGCACGACCTCGATCTTCACCTTGGGCAGGAAATCCACGACGTATTCGGCACCGCGATACAGTTCGGTATGGCCCTTTTGACGGCCAAAGCCCTTGATTTCGGTTACCGTGAGGCCCTGGATGCCGGCTTCCTGAAGCGCCTCTTTGACTTCATCCAGCTTGAACGGCTTGATGATCGCTTCGACTTTCTTCATCGACCGACTCCCCCCACGACCTCTGTCTGCGCCCGTCTGACCACTTCCCCGCGGGGGGGACAATGTGACAGGGTTTGGCATGGGCGGCTTGGGCGGCGAATTTTGACCGGCAGCCAATAAAATGTGCAATGCGCGTAATAAATAGGCGATCAGAAAACATGGTGCCGAAAGAATGACCGAACTCCTGACCGCCGCGCAGATGCGGGCCATTGAACAGGCGGCGATTGCCTCGGGTGAGGTCACGGGTCTCGAGCTGATGGAGCGCGCTGGGCGCGGCGTGGTCGAGGCGATCTTCGAGGAATGGCCGGAGTTGGCTACCACCTCGCACCGGGCGGTGGTCCTTTGTGGCCCCGGCAACAACGGCGGCGACGGCTTCGTCGTGGCACGCCTGCTGAAGGAATGGGGCTGGGAGGTGGAGGTCTTCCTCTACGGCGACCCGGAGCGGATGCCACCGGACGCTCGGGTGAATTATGAGCGGTGGGTGGGGATGGGGGAGGTGGAGCTACTTGGCCTGCACACCACGGCTTATACGGCTTATACTGACAAGCCGGACCTTGTGGTAGACGCCCTCTTCGGCACTGGCCTTTCCCGTCCTGTGACGGGAATTGGCCTTGCGCTGCTGGAAATGCATGAAGACCGTCTGGCGCTCTGGACAAATGCCAAGTGGGGCGTCGGTGTCCCCCATGTCGCAATTGATCTGCCAAGCGGGCTTTGCAGCGACAGCGGTCGGCCGGTGGCGATAGAGCATTTCCGGGGGATTGGTGAGGGCGTGGCAGCAGCAAAGACAGGTGCCGCTGATCTTACCGTCACCTTTCACTCAATGAAACTTGGACACGTTCTTGACCTGGGTCCCGCTCTCTGTGGCAAGGTGCGCGTCTTCGACATCGGACTGTCTGCATCTAGAGATGCGGTAATGCTGTGTGAGCCTCTGGTCCGTGATCTGGGAAAACGGTTCGAACACAAATACTCCCACGGCCACGCCCTCATCCTCTCCGGCCCTTCCGGTCGCGGCGGGGCGGCGCGGTTGGCGGCGCGTGGCAGCTTGCGGATCGGGGCGGGGGTGGTGACGGTGGGGTGTCCGCCGGATGCCATCCCCGAGAACGCCGCGCGGCTGGACGCAGTGATGTTGCGGGGGGTGGCGGATGGGGCGGCGCTCGCCGGGGTGCTGGAGGATCAGCGGATCAATGCGCTTTGTTTGGGGCCGGGGATGGGGACCGGCGAGCGGGAGGCGGGGTTGCTGGGGGTGGCGTTGGGAAGGCCCGTCCCGGGCCTGACCCCGGACCTCTCGTCGGGCGGCGCTGACGGTGGACATGGAGGCCCCGGATCAGGCCCGGGGCGGGGTAACCATGTGCGCAGCCTCGTCCTCGACGCCGACGCGCTCACCATGCTGTCACACCACCCCGACCTTTTCGCCGCGCTGCACGGGGGGTGCATTCTGACCCCCCACGCCGGGGAGTTCGCCCGCCTGTTCCCCGACATCGCCGCGAAGCTGGCGGAACCCGCCACCAACGGACCCGCCTATTCCAAGGTCGATGCCACGCGGGAGGCGGCGCAGCGGGCGGGCTGTGTGGTGCTGTTCAAAGGCCCGGACACGGTGATCGCCGACCCCCAAGGCCGCTGCACCATCAACTCGGCCCACTATGACCGCGCCGCCCCCTGGCTTGCCACCGCAGGGTCGGGCGATGTGCTGGCGGGGTTCATCACCGGCCTTCTCGCCCGTGGGTTCAGCCCCTTTGACGCCGCCTGCACCGGGGCCTGGTTGCATGTCGAATGTGCCCTAAGCTTCGGCCCGGGCCTGATTGCTGAAGACTTGCCCGAGGAACTGCCAAAGGTGTTTCGTGCGTTGGGGCTTTAACGCACCAGCGACCAAAGACCGACCCCCGCCGCCGCGACAAAGACCAGACCCGCACCGATGATATAGCCCAGGTTGCTGGCCACCACCGTGGGAACCGGCTTGACCGGCGTGATCGGTCCACCGGCGGCGTCTTCCTCACCGCGGCGGATAAGTTCCAGCCAATCGGCGGCGCTGGCGATGCGGTCCTTGGACAAGACCCGAACCGCCTTGTCGATGCTTGCCAGAAATCCTGGCGGATAGCCGGTGAACCGCCCGTCAAGGGGCAGGTAGGGGTCAGCCGACCCTTCCGCGACCTGGGCCAACCGGCGCTGGCTTTCCGGCGGGGCCTTGCCGGTGATGACGTGATAGAACGTGGCCCCCAGCGCATAAAGATCGCTTGAAGGGCTTTGCTCGGCCCCGGTAAGGTAGAATTCCTGGGGCGAATACCCATCCTTGACCACCCGCCGCCCGGTCAGCACCCGCGTCGCCTGCGCGCCCTGTTCGCTGGCCGCCCCAAAGTCGATCAGCACCGGATTGCCCGTCGGGTCGATCAGGATGTTGTCGGGCGAGATATCGCGGTGCAGGATTCCCGCCTGATGGATGAACTCCACCGCACTAAGCATCTTCTTCAGCATTTCAACAATCTGGTCGGGCGTGAAGGCCTGATCGGTCGAGCTGAGGACATCCAGAAGATCCTTGCCGGCGATATAGTCGATGGCCATGTAGGCGGTATCGTTGTCTTCGAACACCTGATGCACGCCGACGATATTGGGATGCACCAACCGTGCCAGACTGCGGGCCTCATCGACAAAGCTTTGCACGAAACTGCGGTAATCGACCTGATGCTTGCGCGATCTTGCCCGCACGATTGTGGTGCTGCGCCGGCAAAGTGCGTTTGGAAAACATTCCTTGATGACGACAGTGCGCTCCAGCGAATCCTTGGCCAGATAGGTGATGCCGAACCCGCCCGAATTCAGGAAGCCCAGAATGGTGTATTGGCCGCCCAGAAGCTGGGTGCCTTGCTTGAGGTCATCGGCGAAGACGTCGGGATCAACCTTGTAGGGCTCTGCGTCAAGGCGGGTGTCTATCTGGGTTGGGCCGGGCATCGTTTGCATTTTCCAGTCTGGTACAATCACACAAAAGCGCCGGACTGCCCCGTGGCCGACCGAGCCCACCTTTTCGCACTGCCGCAGGTCGGTCGGGTGATTTGCTGTGGTCGAGCCACCACTTTACCGGGCCAAGGGATCTTCAGGCTGAAGTTTGTCACGTCTGACAGGCAAGGTCAGCGGAAATTTTGACGGTCCCTCTGGCGCAGCAGGACAAGGGCCTTCGCAGGAATGGCGCAGGGCGCGGGTCGGCAATTGCCACAATCGGGAGGTAGAACTGGCACAATGCATTGAAAAATATACGAGAAGTAAAAGTTTGCTGCCCGGCGGTATCCGCGGGGTCCGGTTGACATGCTGCACCTGCCATGTGGCAAGAAAGACAACAGTTGCAGCGGGATGGCGGCGTTTCTTCGCGGATCAAAGCGCTCGCGCTACCGCTGCGGTTGCACAAACGGGGAAACTGTCAGTGGTGGGCCCGCAGCAATTGATTCGCGCGGGTCTCAGCCCGGCTGCCAGACCTTCGCGGGCTGGTCTGGTTGAAGGATCTGGAAGCTGCCCGCTGCCAGCGTCTGCCAAGGGGCTTCGCGCCCATCGGGCCAGATGACCCGCACCTCGGCCTTCGCGGCTGCGCCAAGGCCAAAATGGAGCCAGCCGACCGATCCGCTGACATGCCCGCCGCCCGAGGTGACCTCGTGGCGTTCCACACCCTCGCCGCGGCGCAGTTCGATCACTGCGCCGATGGCGTCGCGGTTCGGCCCCGGCTGTTCGAGCCGCAGCTGGACCCAAGCCCCCTGCAGCGCGGCATCTTGCGCCAGATCCCCGCGCCAGACCTGCGCCTGGCTCCATCGGTTGACCACGACAAGATCAAGCGCGCCGTCCAGGTTAAGGTCCACCACCTGTGCCCCGCGTGAAATGGCCATGCTGGCCACACCGGCGCGGTCGCCAGCTTCGACAAACGTGCCATCCTCGGTTTGCAGCATCAGATTGTTCGGGTCAGCCGCCGCAAAATCCGGCATCTCCGCCACGTTTCCCTTGGCCACGAAAAGATCAAGCCGCCCGTCGTTATTCACGTCTGCAAACTGCGGGTGCCAGGCGGTGGACGGGCGAACGTCGTCCCCGGTATAGGGCCGGTGCGCGGTCACGCCAGTCTTGAAGGCGATGTCGGCGAAATCGGGTTGGCCTGTTGCGGGGTCCTTCAACACCTGAAACTTGTTGTCGGCCATGCTTGTCAGGAAATAATCCGGGTATCCGTCTTGCGTGATGTCGGCGCTGGCAATGCCCATTCCCCAGATGCGCAGCCGCTTCCAGCCATCGTCCTTTTCGGTGAAAAGGCGTGGCGGCTGGCCTGGGTCCAGATGCCACATCTGTTCTTGCCCGCCCTTGTAATATTCTCGGTCGTTCGACACCCGCAGGGACGGCTGGCCGGATCTGTTCCAGTCGGTGAACAGCATCGACAGCGCGCAGAAGGACGGGGTCAGGGGCAGGGGGGGCGCAAAGGCCATGCCATCGGGCCGGTGCAGCCAGTTGTCGGTGCAAGACCCCCAGGGAAACGCCTCTTCCTTCCGGTCGACATAGTTGCCGATGGCAATGGTGGGCCAGATTTGACCCTTCTCCCAGATCGCGGCAAAGGCGGTGGACCAGGCATCGCCGCCATCAAAGCCCCAGGCGGCACTGGCATCTTCGAACGCACAGTTGCCAAGGCCCCGGTAGATCCGGTTTTCCCCCAGCCGCAGAACCACCAGGTCCATCACCCCGTCGCTGTCGATGTCCAGCGGATAGGCACCAAGCACGGCATCCATCGCCAGCGCATCGGTCTTGTCGAAAACCAGTGCCCCGCCCTGGGGGCTGCGGTTCAGATAGAGCGCAGATTGCCCCGCCCCGCCAGACAGGAACACCTCGGGAAACCGGTCGCCCGAGCAGTCAAAGGTCGCTACCCCGCCGCCGACCATATACTCCCACTCGCCCTCGTAGACAGTGCCAAGGCCCGCTGTGGCGGTTTCGTCGATGAAAGTCGGGATCATGGGTTCGGCAAGGGCAGGGCTGGCGGCAAGGGCCGCAATCAAGGCATAGCGCATCGGATCAGGCCTTTGTCTTCAAGGCAGCGGCATAGGCCCCGATGCAACGGCCCTGGGTCGTGCCTGCTTCATTGCCGTAACGGAAGTGGATGCCGCCATAAAGGCGCGACAGGGCCGCATCTTCGGCCGCCTCGGCAAAGCTGTTGAACCGGCGGGTCGGCAGGCCTTCGGCTTCATGTGTCAGGTCGTCAAAGGCGAAGTTTTCGCCAAACACCGCCGTAAGTGCGATGGCCGCGGCGGCCGATACGGTTGAGTGTCCCGATGGGTATTCCGGGAAGGGCGGCGTGATCAGCAGCGGTTCCCATTTCGGGTCGATGTGCCGGCGGATATAGGTCACCGGGCGCAGGGAGTTGAATTCGAACTTCGCTTCCCAGCAGCCAATGAAGGCATCCGCCATCGCAATTCCCAGGATCGCCATCATCGGGGCGATTTCAGCGGCGGGCATGGCCTGCTGGTCACCCAGCCCGATCGCAATCGAAATCCAGTGACCGGGGGGGGTAGAGGACAGCATCGGGTCATCTGACCAGAAACGGGCGGTCAGTTTCTGGTCGGGCGTCAGATTGTTGACCGTCTCATAAACCTCCATTGCCGCCTTGTAGAGGTCAGAGTTAGGGTCTTCGCTATAGGCGGGCGGCGCGGACAGGGCGCAGCTGTTGCCGGCGGGCATGGCAAAGGTGCGGTTTTGCCCCCAGCTGGGCAGAAGCGGGGCCTGCTGCTGGCGGATCAGGCTGGTGGGCACCCACTCCATCGGGTTGGTGCCGGGGGTGTAAGTTAGTGGGAACCCCATGTTTTCCACGACAGCGCCGCCATCATCCATCGACCAGGCCAGCACATGCGCCGCCACGGCCTCGCCATGAGCGATGCTGCGCAGGACGACATCTTCGGCAATCCCGTCCATCGCCTTGTTGCCGAGCGATTCCGCCAGCTTCGTCATGGCGCGCTGGCCGGTCGGACCAGTGTTGGAAAAGAAATTCTGCGCCGAGGCTGCCAGCGTTGAGTGCAACACGCACGCCTCATCATAAGGGCCTGCCTCACGCGCTGGTGGCGGGGTCAGCCCGTTCACCTGACCCGCCAGCGACAAGAGGTCCGCGTTGCCCGTCGCCAGTGCCTCATGCGCGGCGATGCCAATGTAGGCGAAGGCGCGCGATGCGACTGGGGGCGAATAGGTGGCGGTATGGCGGACCAGTTCCAGCACCAGCCGGTACCAGGTGGTGACCATATCCCGCTCAATCTCTTGCCGGTCGGCGGCCCACAGGGGGCGGGCGACCAGTGCCAGTGGCAGCGCAAGCAGGTGGCGGCGGTGCAGGTTCATTATCGGTCCCCTCCCAGGGTTGGCCCGAAGGCTCGGAGGGTTATGCCAAGCCTGCGACAACCCGGCAAGCGTTTATGATGGCGCTAACCCTGCGGCCTTACCCGCGTCCCGTCAGCCAGTTTCCGACCGCGGCAAGCCGTGATGGCCCCGCGCCGGGCCGTGCTTCGCGTCGGTCGGCAGCGTTCAGCAAGGCGTACATGCCGTGCACGCCCAGCCAGCGGAAGGGCTCAGGCTCCCACGGGCGCACCTGACGGTTGACCCAAGACAAGTGGACAAGATCGGTGTCGCGGCCCAGCACAAGGTCAGCCAGCGTGCGCCCCGCCAGGTTCGACGTGGACACCCCGACCCCCACATACCCCCCGGCCCAGCCAAGCCCCGAGGCCGGATCAAGCCCCACCCTCGCCCACCAGTCGCGCGGCACGCCCAGCACACCGCACCATGCGTGGTCGATCCGTGCCTTCGCCGCTGCCGGGAACAGCCGGTGCAGGTTGGCGGTCAGGCGGCGGATGGTTTCAGCGTCTGGCGCGCCGTTGGTGTCAAGGTTGGACCCGAACCGGTACGGCACGCCCCGCGCGCCCACGGTGATCCGCCCTTCCCGCGTGCGCTGGCAATAGCTGTAGGCGTTGGCGAAATCGCCGACGATCTCTTGCCCCTGCCAGCCGATCTGGTCCCAGATGTCTTGCGGCAACGGCTCGGTGGCGATCTGGGCCGAATTCATCGGCAGCCATTCGCGTTTCCGCCCCGGCAGCCCCGCCGTGAACCCCTCGGTGCAGCGCAGGATGACGGGTGCCCTGACAACGCCGTGGTCCGTGGTGACCACACTTTTTTCGTAGGCTGTGACCGCAGTCCCCTCAACCAGCCGCACGCCCAGCCGCTCCACCACCGCTGCCAGCCCGCGCACCAGTTTCGCCGGCTGCACACGCGCGACGTTCTGCACCACCATCGCCCCCAGCGCGCCGGGGATGCTGATGCGGTCTGCCAGGTCTGCTGCCCCCATTTCGAACACCCGGCCCTCCTCGCCCCAGTGCCGCCGATGTGCCACCTCATCCCGCAGCCGCCTCACCTGCGAGGGCCGGGTGGCCACCATCAACTCATCAGTCCGCATGATGTCGGCGTTGATCCCTTCCGCCTCGGCCACGCGGATCACCTCATCCACCGTGCCGTTCATCGCCTCGACCATCGCCCGCACGGCATGTTCCGAAGAGGTTTGCACATAGCGTTCGTGGTTCCAGGCAAAACCGCCCGTCAACCAGCCGCCATTGCGGCCCGAGGCGCCGAAACCGGCGAACTCTTTCTCGATCACCAGCACATCAAGGGCCGGGTTCGCCTGTTTCAGATAATAGGCCGCCCAAAGCCCGCTGTAGCCTGCGCCGATGATCGCAACATCCGCTGTCGTGTCTCCCGACAGGGGCGCACGGCGGTAGGGGAGGCCAATATCGCCGTACCAGAAGGAAACGTCGCCAATCTTCATTCCTGTATGCCCCGTCCTGTAGACCGCGTGCCGCAGTTTGAAAACTTGGTAGGCCCCGAAGGCCGCCCACGGCAAGGGTCTTCCCGCAGCGCGCACGGGTTGGGAACCGTTGCCCGCCGTGTTAGGCCTTCCGCCACCGCCGCAAAGGGGACCCCAGCGATGACCAAGAAAATCTGCCTTGTAACCGGCGCCGGGCGAGGGATCGGCGCCGCCATCGCGCGCGAAATGCACACGCGCGGCTATGGTCTGGTGCTGATGTCCCCGTCTGAGAACTGCGAAAAGCTGGCAGCCGAGCTTGGCGGCGTGGCCCATCGCGGTGTGGTGCAGAACCCGGACGACCTGAAAGCCGTCGTTGATCTGGCGATGGCCACCCACGGCCGGATCGACGCCGTGCTGAACCACACCGGCCACCCGCCAAAGGGCGACCTGCTAGAGATATCGGATGAAAACTGGGACCTTGCGCATGACATGATTGTCAAGCCCGTGATCCGCATGGCCCGGCTGGTGACGCCGATCATGGCGGCGCAAGGTGCGGGCGCGATTGTGAATGTCACCACCTATGCGGTGGCCGAACCGTCGCTATGGTTCCCGGCGTCGTGTGTCTACCGGGCGGGGGTGGCGTCCTTCACCAAACTTTACGCCGACAGGTATGGCCCGCAGAACATCCGGATGAACTGTCTAGCCCCCGGCTTTACCGACAGCCTTGATGTGGGCAAATACGGCGATCTGGCCGCCCTGAAACGCATCGCGCGGGTGGAAGAACAGGCCAAGGCCGCCGCCTTTCTGTTGACCGACGACAGCAGCTATGTCACCGGCCAGACCCTGATCGTCGATGGCGGCACGACCCGGCATGTCTGAGGGAATGGTAGGCCCGGAGGGACTCGAACCCCCAACCAAGGCGTTATGAGCGCCCTGCTCTAACCAATTGAGCTACAGGCCCGTAGCGGCCCTACGCCTAGCAGAACCGGCAGAACGGTCAAGCACTGGGGCTTTGTTGCGAAAAGCCAAGGAACCGCGTATGGGGGCCGCGACAGCAAGGGAGCGGTGCAATGGCTACGGGACACAACGGGCTTACCTATGCCGATGCAGGCGTGGATATCGACGCCGGCAACGCGCTGGTGGACCGTATCAAGCCTGCCGCCAAAGCCACGTCACGCCCCGGCGTGATGGGCGGGCTTGGCGGGTTTGGCGCGCTGTTTGACCTCAAGGCCGCGGGATACACCGATCCGGTTCTGGTGGCCGCAACGGACGGTGTCGGCACCAAGTTGCGCATCGCCATCGACACCGGCCATGTTGACACCATTGGCATCGACCTTGTGGCCATGTGCGTGAACGATCTGGTCTGTCAGGGGGCTGAACCCCTGTTTTTCCTGGACTACTTCGCCACCGGCAAGCTGGAGCTGGATCAGGCGACCCGCATCATCACTGGCATCGCCAAAGGTTGCGCCGACAGTGGGTGCGCCCTGATCGGGGGTGAGACGGCTGAGATGCCCGGCATGTATCACAAGGGCGACTTTGACCTTGCCGGTTTCGCCGTCGGCGCGATGGAGCGGGGGACGGAACTGCCCTCAGGCGTGCAGGCGGGCGATGTGATCCTTGGCCTTGCCTCGAACGGCGTGCATTCCAACGGCTACAGCTTTGTCCGCAAGGTGGTTGAGCTTTCGGGTCTGGGCTGGGAGGCCGCATCGCCGTTCAGCGATGGCACGCTGGGGCAGGCGCTTCTTACCCCCACGCGGCTCTATGTGAAACAGGCCCTTGCCGCGATCCGCGCGGGCGGGGTGCATGGGCTGGCCCATATCACCGGTGGTGGCATCACCGAAAACCCGCCGCGCGTGCTGCCCGAAGGGCTGGCGTGTGAGATTGAGCTTGGGTCATGGCAGTTGCCGCCGGTCTTCCGCTGGCTGGCGACCACCGCCAACATGGCCGAGGCCGAACTGCTCAAGACCTTCAACTGCGGCATCGGCATGATTGTGGTCGTGGCCGAAGATCGTGCCGACGCCCTGACCGCCCTGCTGCAAGCCGAAGGTGAGACCGTCAGCCGCATGGGGACCATCATCGAAGGGCAGGGGGTCCACTACACCGGACGCCTGCTGTGAAACGGGTCGCCATCCTGATTTCCGGGGGTGGCTCAAACATGCTGGCGCTTGTGGCCTCGATGAATGGCGACCACCCGGCTCGGCCTGTCCTTGTCGCGTCGAATGACCCCATGGCCACGGGGTTGCAGCGCGCCAGTGCGCTGGGGCTGACCACCGCCGCAGTCGATCACCGTCCTTACGGAAAGGACCGCGCTGGGTTTGAGGCCGCGCTTGTGCAGCATATCGAAGCTGCCCAACCCGACATTCTGTGCCTTGCGGGCTTCATGCGCATCCTGACCCCCGGCTTCATCGCCCGGTTTGAGGGCCGGATGCTGAACATCCACCCCTCGCTTCTGCCGCTTTATCCCGGCCTGCACACCCACGCCCGGGCGCTGGCCGCTGGCGACAAGGAAGCTGGCTGCACCGTCCACGAGGTCACCGCCGACCTTGACGCAGGCCCCCTTCTTGGTCAGGCTCGCGTGCCCGTCCTGCCAGGTGACACGGAGGCCAGCCTTTCCGCCCGCGTCCTGAGCGCCGAGCATCAGCTTTACCCCGCCGCCCTATACCGCTTTGCTGCTGGCGACCGCACGCCGCTTTTTCTGTAAGCCCCCCCGTGCAAGTCCGCCCCGTGCAAGTCCGCCCCGTGCAAGCCCCCGTGCAAGCCCCCATGACCGCCCGTCGCAGGGCTTCCCAATCCGGTCTTCCGGCACTATAGCGGAAAGAACCCCCGGCGGGATGACCCCGCGACGAAAGGCGGCCCATGCGCACGATCACCACGACTGAAGACCTTGCCGCCTTCTGCGCCGCCGCCAAGGCCGAGGCTTACGTTACGATCGACACCGAGTTTCTGCGCGAACGCACCTACTGGTCCAAGCTGTGCCTGATCCAGATGGCGCTGCCGGGGGCCACTGGCGATGCGGTGCTGGTCGATCCGATCGAAGGGTCGGAGATGTCGCTGGAACCGCTCTATGACCTCTTTCGGCACGAGGCGACGGTCAAGGTGTTCCACGCGGCCCGGCAGGACCTTGAGATTTTCTTTGTTGAAGGCAACAGCTTTCCCAAGCCCCTGTTTGACACGCAAGTGGCCGCCATGGTCTGCGGCTTTGGCGAACAGGTCGGCTATGAAACGCTGGTCAAGAAGATCGCCAAGGCCGACCTCGACAAGACCAGCCGCTTCACCGACTGGTCGCGCCGCCCCCTGACCGAGGCGCAGAAGGATTACGCCCTTGCCGATGTCACCCACCTGCGGGTGATCTATGAATTCCTGGCCGCCCAGCTGAAAAAGAACGGCCGCGCAGATTGGGTGGCAGAAGAACTGGCGATCCTTACCGAACCGGAAACCTATACCGTCCGCCCGGATGAGGCGTGGATGCGGATCAAGACCCGCACCACCTCGGGGCGCTTTCTCGCCGTGGTCAAGGCCCTTGCCCGGTTCCGTGAGGCTTATGCCCAAGGCCAGAACGTGCCGCGCAGCCGGGTGATGAAGGACGACGCGCTGCTTGAACTCGCCTCGACCCGGCCCACGACGGCCGAGGAGTTGGGCCGCTCACGCCTCCTTCTGCGCGAAGGTCGCAAGGCTGAAATCGTCGATGGCATCCTTGCTGCCGTGAAGGCCGGGCTGGAGATGCGGGCCGAGGACATGCCGAAGATCGACACGCCGCGCGAACAATTGCAGGTAAATCCGGCCTTGGCCGACCTTTTGCGTGTGCTTTTGAAGGCCAAGTCCGAAAGCCTTGGCGTGGCCCCGCGCCTTATCGCCTCGACAGCTGATCTTGATGCGATTGCGGCCGGTGAACGCGAACTGCCTGCCCTTTCTGGGTGGCGGCGTGATGCGTTTGGCGATGACGCGATCCGCCTGTGCCGGGGCGAAATCGCCCTGTCAGCCAAAGGCAACGAAGTGCGGGTCGTGCAGCTTTAACCCGCCTTAGCGTCGGGCTGACCGGGCATTGCCAGAGCCTTGCACCACAATTTCGCGCACCGGCCCCAAGCGGATGTCCGAAATGAAGATGGCCACCTCAACCTCGCGTGACCGGGGGGTGTTTACCGCCGTCCGTTCGGTCGGGGGCAGCAGGCGGAATTCGTAGACCAGCACCCCGTTTTCATCCACGGGCAGCGGCACCAGTTCGGCGGCCCACCAACCTTGCGTCGGCGTCTCGCCGGTGGCGCGCACGATGGCACCGCCGGGGATCGGTTCCACCGTCATCGTCAACACAGCTTCGACCAGCGGGCGCGGATCGCCGCGTTCGGCTGGAAGCACGATGGTTTCACGGGGGGCAGAGGGCTTGAACCAGTTGAACGGGTTCAGCTTGCTTTCCCGCAGCCCGCCACAGCCCGCAAGGGCCGCACACAGAACAAAGGTCAGCAAGGGGCGGGCAACAGGCATGGCGGCTTTCCTGATAAGTCTCCCCTTTGGGTAGCCGATGGCACCGCGTTTGAAAAGCGCTCATGCAGGGGTGGACAGGTCCCGGTGCGCGGCTTACCTCAGCACCGAAAGGGGGGCACCATGGCCACCGCTGCGTTTGAAGACCTTGCTGAAACCTTTGCGTTTCTGGACGATTGGGAAGACCGCTACCGCCATGTGATCGAGCTTGGCCGCGCCATGCCTGCCTTGGACGACAGCTTCAAGGTGCCCGCGCTGAAAGTTGACGGGTGCGCAAGTCAGGTCTGGCTGCGTCCGACGCCCGCCGCAGGGAGCTTTGATTTCGAAGGCGACAGCGACGCGATGATTGTCCGTGGGCTGATTGCCGTCTTGCATGCGCTGTATTCCGGCGTTCCGATGGCCGAAGTGGGCCGCATCGACGCCCCAGCCGAACTGGCGCGGCTGGGCCTGAACGACCACCTTAGCGCCCAGCGATCAAATGGACTGCGCGCGATGGTGGACCGGATCCGCGCTACTGCCGCGTCAGCGTGACACGGTCGGTGTAAAACGCCAGATGCCCGGCAATCTCGGCCACGCCGGGCAGGGGCGTCTCATAGGACCAGACCGCATTGTCCAACACGCCCTTGTCGGTCTTGATCGAATAATAGCTGGCCTGGCCTTTCCATGGGCAGCCCGTACTGCGCGTGGTCTTTTCCAGCAGGTCCATGTCGATATCGGCCCGCGGGACATAGATCACCGGCCCAGATCCGCCCTCGCGCAGCTCCAGCGCGCGAGCCGTGGTGCCAAGGGTGGTGCCGCCTGCCGTGACGGTCACACTGCCGCTTGCGGGGCTGATCTTGATGTGGTCGGCCATGGTTCAGTCCTTACAAGGGGGCGCAAGTGACGCGCAACCAGGCAAGGGTAGCACCCGACACGCGCTTGCCAAGCTTTTCCAGCACATGGGCATGATAGGCGTTCAGCCAGTCCCGTTCGCCGGGGGCAAGGCAAGCCATCAGAATCAGCCGCCGATCGAAGGGCACAAAGGTCAGCGTCTCGAACGCCAGCTGCACCCGGTTATCGCCAAGGGTGGGGGCAGGTTCGACGACGATCAGGTTTTCCAGCCGGATGCCGAAAGCGCCTTCCAGATAATAGCCGGGCTCATTCGACAGGATCATCCCCGGCTCCAGTGCCACTTCGGACAGCCGGGAAATGCGCTGCGGCCCTTCATGGACGCTCAGGAACACGCCGACGCCATGCCCGGTGCCGTGGTCATAATCCTGCCCGGCCAGCCACAAGGGATAGCGCGCCAGGGCGTCCAGATCACGCCCGGCCAGCCCCTTCGGAAAGCGCGCGCGGCTGATGGCGATCATCCCCTGCAGCACGCGGGTATAGGCTGCGCGCGCCTCCTCGCCCGGGTCGCCGATTGCGATCGTGCGGGTGATGTCGGTGGTGCCGTCAGGGTATTGCCCGCCCGAATCAACCAGCAGCAGCTCACCCGGCCGTATGGTGCGGTTAGTCGCTTCGGTCACGCGGTAATGGATGATCGCTCCGTTCGGTCCCGCGCCGCAGATGGTGTCAAAGCTGATATCGTGCAGCGCATTGGTTGCGCGCCGGAACCCCTCCAGCGCCTGCACGACGGCGATTTCAGTCAGCTTGCCCAAGGGGGCTTGGGCGTCCAGCCAGCACAGGAATTCCGCCATCGCCGCCCCATCGCGCAAATGCGCCTCGCGGGTGGCGGCAATCTCGGCCAGGTTCTTGCGCGCCTTTGGCAGGCGGCAGGGATCGTCGCCCCAAGCCACCGCGACGCCAGCCGCTGTCAGGATGTCCGACACGGCAAGGGGGGCCGAGGTCTTGTCGACCCGCACCGGCCCGACCAATCCCTGCAACGCGGCGGCGAAGTCGCCTGGCAGCAGCAGCGCGACGTCAGGTCCCAGATGCGCCTTCACGCCCGCATTGATCTTGGCCGCCTCGGCAAAAAGCTGCACCCGGCCATCGTCATGCAAGATCGCAAAGGCTTGCAAAACCGGGTTCTTCGGCACATCCGCCCCCCGGATGTTCAAAAGCCAGCAGATCGAATCCGGCAGCGTCAGCACCGCCGCCGTTTGACCCGCCGACCGCAGCCCCTCGGCCAACGCGGCGCGCTTGGCACAATGGGTCTCGCCAGCCAACGCATCAGGGTGCACAAAGGCCTTGCCCATCATGGGTGCAGGCTGGTCTACCCAAATTCCGTCAATGGGATTTTTATCGCATCTGCATAGCGTTACGCCGCTGTCTTCAAGTGATGCCTGAAGTCGCTCCACCTCTTCCGCCGTGTGCAGCCAAGGGTCGAACCCCACTTGCCCAGCGTGCAGACTGGCCCGGATCCAATCGCCCGCCATCACCTCGGGCCAAGGCACGGGAGTGTAAGCCGCAAGGTCCACCTGGGCCTTCACCTGCGTGCGATACCGCCCATCGATGAACACCCCGGCCACCCCTGGCAAAACGACACAGAATCCGGCTGACCCGGTGAAGCCCGTCAGCCATTGCAACCGTTCGTCGCGCGCGGCCACGTATTCACCCTGATGCACATCGGCGCGGGGGACAAGAAACCCGTCCAGCCCCATCGTGCCCAACTGCGACCGAAGCGCCGCCAGCCGCGGTGGTCCCTGGTCCGGTGAAGCATGGCTTTCAAAACTTTGAAACATCCCACAGCCCTTCATTCTGGCCCAAAAATCTTCCGGGGGGTGAATGGCCGCAGGCCGGAAGGGGGCGGAAAGCCCCCTTTACCTCGCCCGCCGCAAACCCAGCGCCCGAGCGCGTTTCTTCGGGTCCACCTCGAATAGGCCCGCCAGCTGTTCGGTCATCGCCCCCGCCAACTGTTCCACATCCGTGATTGTCACCGCCCGCTGATAATAGCGCGTCACGTCATGGCCGATGCCGATGGCGATCAGTTCCACCGCCCGCCTACGCTCAACCATCGCGATGACGTCGCGCAGGTGTTTCTCAAGGTAATTCGCGGGGTTGACCGACAGTGTTGAGTCGTCCACCGGCGCGCCATCGGAAATCACCATCATGATCTTGCGCGCCTCGGGCCGGGCCAGCGCGCGGCGGTGCGCCCATTCCAGCGCCTCTCCGTCGATGTTTTCCTTCAAAAGCCCCTCTTTCATCATCAGCCCCAGATTCGGCCGCACCCGCCGCCACGGCGCGTCAGCCGATTTGTAGATGATGTGGCGCAGATCGTTGAGCCGCCCCGGCACCTGCGGCCTGCCGCCCGCCAGCCAGCGTTCGCGCGATTGTCCGCCCTTCCAGGCCCGCGTGGTAAAGCCGAGGATCTCCACCTTGACGGAACACCGCTCCAGCGTCCGGGCCAGCACATCGGCACAGATCGCGGCGATAGAGATTGGCCGCCCCCGCATCGAACCAGAGTTGTCCAGCAGCAGAGTCACTACAGTGTCGCGAAACTCGGTATCCTTTTCCTGCTTGAAAGACAGAGGCGTTGTCGGGTTTGCCACCACCCGCGCCAGACGGCCCGCGTCAAGGGTGCCTTCTTCAAGATCAAAATCCCAGCTGCGGTTCTGCTGCGCCTGCAAACGGCGCTGCAACTTGTTGGCCAGCCGTGACACAGCACCTTTCAGAGGTTCAAGCTGCTGGTCAAGATAGGCGCGCAGCCGCTCCAGCTCTGCCGGTTCGGCCAAATCCTCGGCCTTGATTTCTTCGTCAAAATCCGTGGTATACACGGCATAGTTCGGGTCAGCGTCGGAATAGGGCGCAGGGGCAGGCGGCTCCAGCGGAGCCTCGCCTTCGGGCATCTCGGCCTCATCGCCCTGCTCCATGTCGGCGCTGTCTTCCATCGTGACTTGCGCCTGCGACTGGTCCTGCTGTTCTTCCTGGCTTTGCTCGGGGCTGGCGTCGGTCTCTTCGCCCTCTTCCTCATCACCCGCGGAATCGGGCGAGTCCTGGTCTTCTTCCGCCGCGTCGTCGCCGGCTTCATCATCTGGCGCGTCGGGGTCATCGCCCAATTGGTCGCCATAGCCAAGGTCGGAAATCACCTTGCGCGCCAACCGGGCAAAGGCTGCCTGGTCGGCAAGCACATCATCGACTGACCCCAGCGCATCGCCCGCCTGTGTTTCGATGAAGCCGCGCCACAGGTCCACGACATGCGCCGCCGATTTCGGCAGCTCGCGGCCCGTGGCCAGTTGCCGCACCAGATAGCCGGCGGCAACCGACAACGGCACATCGCCCTGCTGGGTCACCTGGCCATAGCCTTTTCGGTCCGCCTCATATGCAATCTTGGCGTCGATGTTGCCAGCGGTGCCGGGCATGCTGCGGACGCCGACCGCTTCACATCGGGCGGTTTCCATCGCTTCATAAATATCCCGCGCCAGAGGACCGGTGGGCGCATAGCGCGCGGCCACGCTGTCGTCGTGGTAGCGGCGGCGCAGTGCAAAGGCATCCGCCGTGCCGCGGGCCAAAAGCACTTCATCCCGGGTCATGCGACGGCTGACCTGTGGCAGGCGCACGCCTTCCTTGTTCATCCCGGCCGGGTCAACCGAATAGGTCACGGTCATGTCCGGGTCATCCGCCATGGTGCGGGTGGCATCGGCCAGGGCTTTCTTGAACGGATCGGCGGGGTTGTCGCTGGGCTTGCTCATGGGGTCAGATAAAGCACCCTGACCCGCTCTGGGCAAGCCCGGCCAGTGCTGCCTGCGCAGGAAAAGCTGACTCGCTCTGCCGCAGGCTGCGCGGTATGCGCATGCCATGAACTGTGAAAGAGCCCGCCATGCGCCTGACCTTTCTGATCCCGCTGATCCTGTCCGCTACACCACTTGTCGCCAAGACCGATCCGGAGACGGAGGTGATGCCGCGCGTTTCACACGATCTGGCGCTTGCCTGCCTTGCGCTTTGGGTCAGCGATCTTGAAGTCAACGGCGCTGGCACTGACGCCGTCGGCAAAGCAAAGGAGCTGGTTTTTTTTTCTCACGCCTTGTGGCTCAGAAAGCCACGGCAGATGAGGCCGCCACTTTTGACATCCGGTTTGCTGAGGAGGTGGGCCATTTCCGAAAGACGCAGGCCGCGCTTTCCACTCCCGCGACCCGGGAAGAGGCCAAAATGGAACTGACGAGCAGTGGAAAGATGTGCTGGTTCGAGATTCTTCAGGCTGAAGGTGGTCCGTACGAAGGGCAATAGCTGTGCTCTCCCGGTGCGCCCCTGCACAAGCCCGGCGCGAGGGTGCGGAATTGGCAGAATGGCATTTGGTCGCACATAAGGGGGGCAGTAAGCATCACCCCCTCGT
Organism: Paracoccaceae bacterium; assembly: GCA_031425675.1. Classification (GTDB taxonomy): domain Bacteria; phylum Pseudomonadota; class Alphaproteobacteria; order Rhodobacterales; family Rhodobacteraceae; genus Tabrizicola. The sequence goes on from JANPJU010000141.1 coordinate 22,102, forward strand.
GAAGGATTTCTTCCATGGCCACCAAACCGAAAATCGCCCTGGTCATCGGGTCGACCCGCCAGCACCGTTTCGCCGACATCCCAGCTGCCTGGATGAAGGCCCAGGCCGATGCGCGCGGCGACATGGACGTCGAGATGGTCGATTTGCGCGACTTCCCGATGCCGTTGTTTGATGAACCGGCATCGAATGCCTACATGCCAACCTCGAACGCTGTGGCGGTCGAATGGCAGAAGAAGATCGCCAGCTACGACGGCTATATTTTCGTAGTGGCCGAATACAATCACTCGGTGACTGCCGCGCTGAAGAACGCGCTGGATTACGCTGCAGTCGAATGGGCGCGCAAGCCGATGGCGGCGATTGCCTACGGCTCGATGGGTGGCGCCCGCGCGCTGGAGCATCTGCGCGGCATCGCGATCGAGGCGCAGATGGTGCCGGTCCGCAACGCCGTGCATATCGGTGGCGGCGATTTCTGGAAAGTGCACCCCGGCATGGGCGGTTCAGGCAACCTGGCCGACATCGAAGCCGCACTGCTGCCCTCGGCCAAGGCCACGCTGGATGATCTGGCCTGGTGGGCTGCTGCCACGATGGCCGCCCGCGGCTAAGTCTGTCCTGTCAGGATTGACCAATCAGGTCGGCGCAGCCTTGCAAAAGCTGCGCCGACCTTTTTTCTGCCGCCTGGTCCTGCGCAAAAAATCCCCGGTCCAGAAGGGCCCTTTGCGCCATCTTCGCCTCGATCCGCCAGCGCATGGCTTTTGCGGACTCACCCGGCTCTGCCACCGCCTCGACCAGCGCCCAAAGAGTGTCCCGCGTGCCCGCCGAGGCGTCGGAAGCCGGGCCGTCCACCAGCCACTGATGCTCTACCAGTGCGGAATATCGCCCGGAGCAGACCGCAAACTCACGCACCAAGGGATCGGCCGTTGCAGGGCCGCTTGCGAACCCCACCGCCATCGCTGTCAGAAAGGTTTCCAAACCGCTCGCCATGCTGGCATGACGCGCCCAGAATCGCACTTTTTCAGGGCAGATTAAGAATCAGACGGCGGTTGGCTGCTACAGCAACACGCTGTCATGTTCCATGAACTCGGCAACCTCTGGCAGCCATCGGGTCTGGACGAACGTCACATGCAGCGGATGATCGTTGTACCCGTCATAGGCTGCCTGATCCGCGAAAGTCATTGCAAGCGCGAATGCGTATGGGTTCTTCGGGCTGATTTCCCGCGCGATCTGGAAGTCGTCCACACCGCCAATCGCCGATAGCGTGGCCAAGGCCAAGAGAAAGCCAGCCTCCTCAGGTGAACCTGCCGCGTGGTGCAGCCGAAACAGGGCTGAGTGGCGGATCACTTCATCGCCATGCTGGCTGCACTTTCCGGCAGTTCCTCCGCAAAGCAGCGCTGGTAGAATTCTGCCACCGTCGACCGCTCCAACTCGTCGCATTTGTTGAGGAACGTCAGCCGGAAGGCATAGCCCACGTTGCGGAAAATCTCGCTGTTTTGCGCCCAGTTCAACACGGTCCGGGGCGACATCACGGTGGACAGGTCGCCGTTCATGAAGGCGGTCCGCGTCATGTCCGCAACGGTCACCATCTGGCCGATGGTCTTGCGGCCCTTGTCAGTGTTGTAATGCGGTGATTTGGCCAGCACGATTGCTGCCTCGGCATCGTGGGACAGATAGTTCAGCGTGGCCACCAGCGACCAACGGTCCATCTGCGCCTGGTTGATCTGCTGGGTGCCGTGGTAAAGGCCGGTGGTATCGCCCAGACCGACCGTGTTCGACGTCGCAAACAGCCGGAACGACGGGTGCGGAGTGATGATCTCGTTCTGGTCCAGCAGCGTCAGCTTGCCGTCATGCTCCAGCACGCGCTGGATGACGAACATCACATCGGCACGGCCCGCGTCATATTCGTCAAACACGATCGCCACGGCGTTGCGCAGCGCCCAGGGCAGGATCCCCTCATGGAACTCCGTCACCTGCTTGCCGTCGCGCAGCTTGATCGCGTCCTTGCCGATCAGGTCAATGCGGGAGATATGGCTGTCCAGGTTGACCCGCACGCAAGGCCAGTTCAGCCGCGCAGCCACCTGTTCGATATGCGTCGATTTGCCCGTGCCATGATAGCCCTGGATCATTACCCGGCGGTTGTACGCGAAGCCCGCAAGGATCGCGAGGGTGGTGTCGGGGTCAAACTTGTAGGTCGGGTCAACATCCGGCACGCGGTCGGTCCGCTCGGCAAAGCCCTTCACACGCATGTCGGTATCAATGCCGAACACATCGCGGACCGAAACTTCCTCGGTCGGTTTCATTGCCAGATCCAGCATGCCGTCGTCCAATCCATCGCTCCCGCGCCCGATGCGCGACCTTTGACTTGTTTGGAACATAACGCGGGGGGGTTCAAGGGGAAGGACCGGTGTGACAGTGCTTCCCAATCACGTGACCGCGCAACTTCTCGCTAAGGGACGGCGTAGATAATGACATATCCTGCGACCAAACCAACCGGAGACGCCCCATGCACCGCCGCCTCTTCCTTCTGTCCAGCGCCGCCCTGTTCGCCGCCCCCGCCCTTGGCGCCGAAACCTTTGAGTTCACTCTGACCGAGGCCGAATGGCGCGCCCGTCTGGACGATCTGGCCTACCGCGTCCTGCGTGAGGAAGAGACCGAGCGTCCGGGCACCAGTCGCCTGAATGACGAGGCGCGCGCCGGCACCTATCATTGCGGCGGCTGCGACCTGCCTGCCTTCGCCTCGACCACGAAGTATGACAGCGGCACTGGCTGGCCGTCGTTCTGGGAGCCACTGCCAAACGCAGTCGCAACCCGCGAAGACGGCGGCCTGTTCGGATCGCGCACCGAAGTTCACTGCCGCCGCTGTGGCGGCCATTTCGGCCATGTGTTCACTGACGGGCCGGAACCCACTGGCTTGCGCTACTGCATGAATGGCGCGGCGCTGCGGTTTGTTGCAGCCTGACGGGTTCGGAATTGCCGGGGAGGACTTCCAGACTTCCGCAGGGACAGCCGGGAGGTTAAGCTGATTGAAGCCCTAGTGTCACCGTGGATGCCATGATCGCGAATGACCGACTGTTCCCCGCCGCTGTCACCGGTCTCGCCGGAGGTGCGGTCATGCTCGCGATGCTCGGAACGGCGAAGGGCAACGTCCTTGGTTTGATCCTTCCCGCTGTCGGCGGCGCGTTTCTGTCCGGCCTCGTCTGCGCCGGCCTTTTCCGCCAGCCTGGCCAACAGGGCCTTGCCGTTGCGGCACTGGGGGCGGTTGCAGCAACGCTGCTTGGGGCGGCGATAGCGGGGCTTGGGCTTGGCCTTGTCATCGGACCCACCATCGCCGGGATCTGGGTTGCGCCCTCTGCCGTGGCAACGGCCGTCATGACGCAGCCCGCGGTCCTCGCGACATGGGTGGTCACCATGGCCATCACCTGCTGGCTTTTTCGCCGGACGGCACGCCCCACGGTCCTGGCCGCCAAAAGCGCCTAGTCCCTGAAGTACCGGCTGTCCTTCAGCTGGTCCCAGGCCCAGACCACCTCTTGCAAACGCTCCTCATCCGACCGGTCGCCGCCGTTCATGTCGGGGTGCAGATCCTTGACCAAAGTTTTGTATTGCTTGCGAATCTCGGTCTTGGTCCAGGTGTCGCGGGCATCCAGGATTTCTATCGCCTTGCGTTCGGTCGGGGGCAGTTTGCGCGTGGCCGTGGTGGCAAAGGCCGACCGGCCGGGGTTCTGCGTGGCCTTTTCGCCCAGAAGGGACAGCGGATCGTTCACCCCGACCCGCGCCCAGGCATTGCCATCGCCAATGCGTGAGAAGGGCTTGGTCTCACGCTCCCAGACCCGGTCCTTGTCAAGGAACTTCTGGAACTCCTCATCGGTGGTGCCCTGAAAGAAATTCCACTTAAGGTTGTATTCGCGGATGTGGTCCTTGCAGAACCAGAAGAACTCATCCAGCAGGTCCGGCGATTTCGGGGCGCGGTAGGCGCCCTTTTCCTGACAGCCCGGATAGTCGCAGCCCTTGTCTGAGGTCTCGAACGCGCCGGACATGCCGCGACGGCCCGTTTTCTTGCGCTTCTTGTCGGCCGACACACGCAGGTCGAACGCAAAGGGCGGGCGGTTGTTCATGTGCGGGCCTTTCCGACTCGGGCCAGACAGTTTAGGTCTTTTGGCGGCAGATTGAAGGGGGTCCGACCGAAATGACCGCGAAAGACGAGATTGAGACACGCTTGCAGGCCGCCTTTCAGCCGACACAGCTTGAGATCATCAACGAAAGCCACAAACATGCCGGTCATTCCGGCGATGACGGGTCGGGAGAAAGCCATTTTCGCATCGTGATCCGGGCGGGGGCATTTGCCGGCATGCCCCGCGTCGCCCGCCACCGCGCCGTGCAGCAGGCTTTGGGCGACCTGAACCAGCGTATCCACGCCATCGCTATGGACATTGGCTGAGAGCCGAGTGGCGGCCTGCCTGAGATGCAGAGCCTGCGGAACTGGCGGCCGGCGGGAACCCAAACCGTCCTGCGCGCGTTTTTTCGGCAGATAGCCGTGAAAGGGCACACAATGGTCCCGCATCTTCGGATCTGGCTGATTGCGATCTGGACGTCCTCTGTCGCGGGGGTCGCGGTGATCGTTGGCCTTGCGCTTGGCCAATATGAACTTGGAACTTTCCTGTGGGCGGCTGCGGCGGGGCTTTTAGTTGGCGTTCCGGCGGCTTTGCTGAACTGGGCGTACCTTCGCCCCACCCGCTCTCGCAAGGTCGGGTTGTTGGGTCAGGCCCCGGCGGATGAAAGCACGGTCCCGCTACCATGAACGGCTTTCAGCAATGGGCGTCCGCAGCAAGCCATTGAAATAACTGTTTTAAGTCCCTTGCCCTGACGTGTCCCGGCTTCAGGCCTTACCCGCTCTTCACCTCGGCGCGCCAGCGATGCAACAGGGGTTCGGTGTAGCCTGAGGGCTGCGTCCCCCCGTGAAAGATCATATCGCAAGCGGCCCGGAACGCAGCCCCGTCAAAGCGGGGCGACATCGGCTGGTAGGCGGGATCGCCTTCATTCTGCTGGTCCACCACCACCGCCATCCGTCGCAGTGCCGCGATAACCTCGGCCTCGCCCACGACCCCATGGTGCAACCAGTTGGCCAGCGCCTGCGCCGAAATTCGGCAAGTCGCGCGGTCCTCCATAAGCCCTATATCATGGATGTCAGGCACCTTTGAGCAGCCGATCCCCTGGTCCACCCAGCGCACCACATAACCAAGGATGCCTTGGACATTGTTTGCGACCTCTTCGGCAATCTCGGCCTCTGACCAGTTGGCCCCATCGGCAAGCGGCAGGGTCAGCAGTTGATCCAGCGTTGCCCTGGGGCCTGCGGCGGCAAGGTGATCCTGCACCGCGCCCACGTCAGTCCGGTGATAATGTGTCGCATGCAGGGTGGCGGCTGTGGGTGACGGGACCCAGGCGCAGCTAGCGCCGGCCTTGGGGTGCGCCGCCTTCTGGTCCAGCATCGCGGCCATCAGGTCGGGCATCGCCCACATGCCCTTGCCGATCTGCGCCCGGCTTTTCAGCCCGCAAGCCAGGCCAATGTCGACGTTGCGGTCCTCATACGCCCTTATCCACGCCTGACCCTTCATCGCGCCCTTGCGGACCATTGGCCCTGCTTCCATACTGGTGTGGATTTCATCCCCGGTGCGGTCCAGAAAGCCGGTATTGATGAAGGCGACCCGCGCCCTTGCCGCCCGGATACAGGCTTTCAGGTTGGCCGAGGTGCGCCGTTCCTCGTCCATGATCCCCAGTTTGACCGTGTTGCGGGGCAAGGCAAGCGTATCTTCGACCGCATCGAAGATGGCGCAGGTCAGCGCAACTTCGCCCGCGCCGTGCAGCTTTGGCTTCACGACATAGATGGCACTGCGGCGGCTGTTTCGCGGGCCTTCCCGTTTTTTCAGGTCGTGGATCGCGCAAAGGGTGGTGATGAATGCATCCAGCAGGCCTTCGGACACCTCCGCCCCTTCGGGATCAAGCACGGCCGGTGTCGTCATCAGGTGCCCGACGTTGCGCACCAGCATCACGGCGCGGCCATTGAGGTGGGCGGGCAGGCCGTCAGGGGCGGTGAAGTCGAAATCGGGGGCCAGGCGGCGGGTGATCGTGCGGCCGTCCTTGACCAGCATCTCTTCCAGATCGCCCCGCATCAAACCAAGCCAGTTGGAATAGGCTGCGACCTTGTCTTCTGCGTCCACGGCGGCGATGGAATCCTCAAGATCCATGATCGCCGAAAGGGCTGCTTCCAGCCGGATATCGGCAAGGCCCGCCCCGCCTTGGGCCAGGTCCTGCGCCCCGATGCGATGACCGGGGTCGATCCGCAGGATGATGTGCAAACCGTGGTTGCGCAGGATCACCGCATTGGGTGCATCTGGCGTGCCGCGAAAGCCCACGAACTGCGCGGGGTCGCGCAGCTCTGGGAAAAGCCTGCCGTTTTCAATCCGGTAGCGGACGACCGCAGCATGAGAGCCTGCCGCCAGTGGCACAGCCTCGTCCAGAAAGGCGCGGCCCCAGGCAATGACGCGCGCCCCACGGTTGGGGTCGTAGGCTTTGCCGGTGGGCAGATCCCCCAGCGCGTCGGTCCCGTAAAGCGCGTCGTAAAGGCTGCCCCACCGGGCGTTGGCAGCGTTAAGCGCATATCGCGCGTTCATCACCGGCACCACCAGTTGTGGACCGGCGATCAGGGCAATCTCTGGGTCTACTCCCTCGGTCTCAACGGTGAAATCCGGCCCGTCGGGTTCCAGATAGCCGATGTCTTCCAGAAAGGCGCGGTAAGTTGCCGGGTCATGGGCTTGGCCCCGGCGCGCGATGTGCCAGGCGTCAATCTGCTGTTGCAACGCCCCCCGTGTGGCAAGGGCCGCCCTGATCCGGGGGCCAAGCGTGGCAACGGCCTGCGCAAAGCCTGTCCAGAACTGGTCAGCCGATCTTTGCGTGCCCGGCAGGGCGGCGCTGTCCACAAAGGCCGCCAGTCGCGCATCCACCGCCAAACCCGATTTCGTTACCCGCGCTGCCATGCCAGTCTCCTTGCATACCGTTGCACACAATACCCGTTTGCAGTGCGGCGGGGCAAGCAGCGCTTGAGCCCGACTACACTGACCTGCCGAAACGCACTGGGGCCCAGAAGGGCAGAATAAACTTAGCCAAATGGCAAACTATGGGTTGCATGGACAGCCATGCCTGGATAGTTTGCCATATGGCTAAGCATGATCCCGACCTGTCCTTGCTGTTCCACGCCCTGTCCGACCCCACGCGACGGTTGATGTTGGGCCGATTGGCGCGTGGCCCGGCCCCGGTCACGGAACTTGCCGCCCCGACGGGGTTCAAGCTTCCGACGGTGTTGCGGCATCTGTCGGTGCTGGAAGCCGCGGGGCTGGTGACCACCCAGAAGGACGGCCGCGTCCGATCCTGCGCGTTCATGCCGCAGGCCTTGCAGCCGATGCACGACTGGCTGGAGGAGCAACGCGCCATCTGGGACGCGCGACTGGACCGGCTGGATGACTATGTGATGACCCTGATGAAGGAACAGACCGATGGACCTTGACCCCGAACTTGATCTTGTCCTGACGCGTGAGATCAACGCCCCCCGTGACATCCTCTATCAATGCTGGACGACACCCGAGCATCTGGTGGAATGGTTTGTCCCCAAGCCGCACAAGGTGACGGCCTGTACGCTCGACGTACGCCCCGGCGGTGCCTGCAACACGACCTTCGATGTCGACGGCACCATGATGGAGAACAAGGGTGTGTACCTTGAGGTGATCCCGAACGAAAAGCTGGTGTTCACCGACACTTACAGTGAAGGCTGGAAACCCGCGGCCGAGCCGTTCATGACCGCCATCGTGACGTTTGAGGATATTGGCGGCGGCCGCACCCGCTATACCGCCGTGGCGCGGCATCGGAACGCAGAAAGCACGAAATCTCATCGCGACATGGGGTTTCACGATGGCTGGGGCACCGTCGCCACCCAGCTTGAGGCCTATGCCCAAGGGTTGGCCGGGGGGTTGAAATGACCAGCGCCGATGATCGCACGATGGTGCTGGAACGGGTGATCCGTGCACCGGTTTCGATAGTCTGGGGGGCGTGGATGAACCCCGTCAGCCTGCCGCAATGGTGGGGGCCGGACGGGTTTTCCTGCCGCACCACCCGCATCGACCTGCGTGAGGGGGGTGAGTGGGTCTTCGACATGACCGCCCCGGATGGCACGGTTTTTCCCAACCATCACCGCTACACGCTGGTGCAGCCCGAAGAGCGGATCGACTACACCCTTCTCTGGGGTGAAAACGGCCCGAAACACGCGGATGCCAGCGCCAGTTTCGCCGATGAAGGCAAGGTGACCCGCGTCATCTTGCGGATGGTCTTTCTGACGCCGGAAGAATTTGAACATGCCCGTGGTTTCGGCGCGGTCGAGCTTGGGTTGCAGACCTTGGGTAAGCTGGCGCGATTCGTTGGGGCGGATTGACGGTTTGACCCGGAAATTTCAAAACTTCCGGAGCGGAGCCTTCAAAGGCTCCGTCACGATTTCTTTGAAGCAATCGATCCGCGCTTGGCGTCGGCGCGGCAGCGGTCAGAGCAATATTTCACCTCATCCCAGACCTTTTCCCATTTCTTGCGCCAGGTGAAGGGCTTCCCACAGGTGACGCAGGTCTTTTCCGGCAGATCGGATTTTTTCACTCCGCGTGGCATGTCACAGATCCAGCGTCAGTTGCGCGGAAGGTGCGCGGCGGCGGGGGGCGCGATCGTTGACAAAACGCGCGTCGGCACGGCTCGCGTGGCGGGTGACGATGCGGGCGGCTTCGCTGGCAAAGCCGCTGGTCTTGCGCGCGGTCCAGATCGCATCGCGGGCGGCGCGGGCGGCGGTGGCCACGTCAATGATCGGTTCGGGGTAGCGGTGGCCCAGAAGGCCGTGTGCGTCCGGCCATTTCCACGGCTCTTGCAAAAAGGCGTCCGGCACCGTCGCCAGTTCCGGCAGCCATTTGCGGGTGAAGGCGCCGGACGGGTCCTGATCCTGGCCCTGTTTGACCGGGTTGTAGATACGGGGAATGTTGATGCCCGTGGTGCCTGATTGCATCTGCACCTGCGGCCAATGGATGCCGGGTTCATAATCCGTGAACATCCGCGCCAGATGCTGGCCGCTGGACCGCCACTCCAGCCACAGATGATAGGAAGCGACCGACGTGACCATCGCCCGCATCCGGAAATTCAACCAGCCCGTGGCCCGCACATAGCGCAGGCAGGCGTCAAGGAAGGGCAGGCCGGTTTCGCCCGCAGCCCAGGCGTTCAGGCGGGCGGCGTCACTGTCGCGGGGCCGGGTGATCGCGGCGGGGTGCAGGTCGCGCAACTCGATCGAGGGTTGGTCTTCCAGCTTTTGCATGAAGTGGTCCCGCCAGGCGAGGCGGGATTGAAAGCTGTTCAGCGCCCCGCCCCAGCGGCCACCGGGGCGTTCAGACTGGCGGTTGGCGGTGGCTTGCGCCACCTCCCGCGCTGACAGGGTGCCCCAGGCCAGGTGCGGTGACAGGCGGGAACAGGCGCGCTCTCCCGTCAGGGGGGATGACATCGCCGCGCGGTAGGGTTCGCCCCGGCGGGTCAGGAAACTGTCCAGCAGATCAAGGCCGCGCGTGCGCCCGCCTAACTGTCGGTGCGGGCAGGGGTCATCGGGCAGCTTCAGCGCACGGGCGTTGGGGATCTGGCCGGGCTCCACCCCCGGAACCCCTTGCAAAGCGGGGGCCGGCAGCACTGGCGCGGCCATGAAGCCGTCCCGCTGGCGGGCCCAGCCATCGCGGCTGGCCAGACGGCGGACGACGCCGGATTGCGGCAATTCGGTCCAGACGATCCCCGCCCCCCGCGCCCAGGCCGCCACCCGACGGTCGCGCGCGTAGGTCCAGAGGTTGCCCGTTTCCTCATGGCTGATGATCCGGCTGATCTTGTGCTGGCGGCACAACCGGTCCAGCACCGTCACCACGTCCCCCACGCGCACGACCAACGGCGCGCCAAGCCCTGCCAGCGCCTGACGCAGATCGGCTAGGCTTTCGGCCACAAACTCCCACTGGCGGGAGGATGCGTCGGGGCCGGCCCAAAGCTCAGGCTCCACCACATACAGCGGCAAAACCGCCCCCAGCCCTGCCGCCAGATCCAGCGCGGGGTGATCGTCAGGGCGCAGATCGCGTTTCAGCCAGACAAGAACATTCATGGAACAAAGACATAGCCCAACCGTCAGATTCGTAAAGCGGCAAAAGACTGTTGCACCGACGCCTTGGTTCTTCGCCCTTGCACATGGCCCTCAACCCCTTAGCTTCTCATTCAAAGGGAGCCGGGCATGACCACAGCGCAAAAAACCGTCCATCTGGCGGCGTATCAGCCGTTCACCCATCTCCTGGACGAGGTGGCGCTGACGTTTCGGCTGGCCCCGGATGCCACGGTTGTCTTTGCGCGTCTGGCATTTCGCCCGAACCCCGCACGACCGGGCCGCCACCCCCTGCGCCTGAACGGCGAAGGGCTGAAGTTGCTGTCCTGCCAGGTGAACGGTCAACCCATAAAGCCGAAGCTTGACGCCCTGGGCCTGTCCATTGTCGCCAAGGACTTGCCGCAGGGGCCGTTCGTTTTGGAGACCGAGGTGCAGATCAACCCGCAGGCCAATACGTCCCTCGACGGGCTCTACATCTCGCGCGGGCTTTATTGTACCCAGTGCGAGGCGGAGGGCTTTCGCAAGATCACCTACTACCCCGACCGCCCTGATGTGATGGCGCGCTTCAAGGTCCGGATCGAGGCGAACCAGAAGGTCCTTTTGTCCAACGGCAATCTGCTGGCCAAGGGCAAGGGCTGGGCTGAATGGGATGACCCCTGGCCCAAGCCCGCCTATCTGTTCGCGCTGGTGGCGGGGGATCTGCGCGCGCGGTCTGCCAAGTTCCGCACGTTCTCCGGCCGCAAGGTTGCGCTGAACATCTGGGTGCGTCCGGGCGATGAGAACCGCTGCGCCTATGCGATGGACGCCCTGCAACGGTCAATGAAGTGGGAGGAAGAGGTTTATGGCCGCGAGTATGACCTCGACGTGTTCAACATCGTCGCCGTCGATGATTTCAACATGGGCGCGATGGAGAACAAGGGCCTGAACATCTTCAACTCTCGCTACGTTCTGGCCTCCCCCGAAACCGCGACGGACGATGATTATGCCCGGATCGAGGCGATCATCGCGCATGAGTATTTCCACAACTGGACCGGCAACCGCATCACCTGTCGTGACTGGTTCCAGCTGTGCCTGAAGGAAGGGCTGACCGTGTTCCGCGACCACCAGTTCAGCGGCGACATGCGGTCAGCCGCAGTTCGTCGGATCGAAGATGTGGTCACCCTGCGCGCCCGCCAGTTCCGTGAGGATGCGGGGCCATTGGCCCACCCGGTGCGGCCCGAAAGTTTTGTCGAGATCAACAATTTCTACACCGCCACGATCTACGAAAAGGGCGCCGAGGTGATCGGCATGCTGAAAACGCTGGTCGGTGACGCGGCCTACAAACGCGCGCTGGACCTGTATTTCACCCGCCATGACGGCGACGCTGCCACAATCGAAGACTGGCTGAAGGTGTTCGAAGATGCCACGGGCCGCGACCTGACCCAGTTCAAGCTTTGGTATTCCGAGGCAGGCACCCCACATCTGAAAGTTGCCGAAGACTGGTCAGAGGGCGTCTTTACTCTGACCTTCACGCAAGAAAACAAGCCCACACCCGGCCAGCCGGTCAAAGAGCCGAAGGTCATTCCGATCAACGTCGGTCTGCTGAACCCCAACGGCGATGAGGTGGTGCCGACGCTGATGCTGGAGATGACGCGCGCGACCCAAAGTTTTCGCTTTGAAGGGCTTGCGGCACGACCGATCCCGTCCATCCTGCGCGGGTTCTCTGCGCCGGTTGTCCTGGATCGCAAGGTTGCTCCCAGCGAACGCGCCTTCCTTCTGGCCCACGATACCGACCCGTTCAACCGCTGGGAGGCAGGCCGCGCGCTGGCCAAGGATGTGCTGGCCGACATGGTCACCAAGGGCGCAGACGTCAGCCCTGATTGGCTGGACGGCGTGGCGGCGGTGGTTTTCGACGAAGACCTTGACCCGGCGTTTCGCGCCCTGTGCCTGCGGCTGCCCGGCGAAGATGACATGGCCCAGACCATTCACGCGATGAAGCGCGTGCCGGATCCCGCGCGCATCCATGCCGCACGGCGCGAAATGCTTGGGGCGCTGGCCGTCCGTCTGGGCGAAGGCCTGCACCGGCTTTACGTCAGTCTGGAAGAGCGTGCGGCGTTCTCCCCCGATGCCGGACAGGCAGGCCGTCGGGCGCTGCGGCTGGCGGCGCTGGCGCTGCTGACGCGGCGTGATGGCGGCAAGCTGGCCACCGTGGCCTTTGAGCAGGCCAAAAGCATGACCGAAACGGTGGGCGCATTATCCACCCTACTGGACATCCGGCAAGGGGCCGCCGAGGTAGCCGCCTTTGCTACCCGCTGGGCAGATGATCGCAACGTCATGGATAAATGGTACGCGCTGCAAATCGCCCATGCCGAACCGGCAGAGGCGGCTGGCTTGACCGCACGCTTGACCGCACGCAGCGATTTTGACTGGAAGAACCCAAACCGGTTCCGGTCGGTCATCGGGGCGCTGGCGGGCAATCATGCCGGGTTCCATCACCGGTCAGGCGCAGGTTACCGGCTGGTGGGCGACTGGCTTTTGCGGCTTGACCCGTTGAACCCGCAAACCGCCGCCCGTGTGTCCACCGCGTTCGAGACGTGGCACCGCTATGACACAGCCCGCAAACGCCATTCCCAGGCTGAACTTCAGCGGCTTCTGGCCACACCCACCCTCAGCCCCGACCTGCACGAGATGGTGGAACGGATGCTGGCGGCCGGCTGACCAGTCAGCCCGCCTGACAATATGGCTGTTCACGCGTCCAGGAGGCCATCTCGGCCCGCTTCTCATCGCTGCGCAGCGGGGCCCAGTCACGGCCGATACCCTTGTTGCCGCCGCCGGCCACCAGACCATCTTTGGCGACCTGTTCCGACATGATCTCGACTGCACATTCAAGGTTGGCTTCGCCATCCTTCAGCGCGCTGACCGATGTGGCATCGCATCCGTAATTCTGCGCGGTGTTCGGCGAAATCTGCATCAGCCCGATCCAGCGCCCGCCCCCACCCGAGGCGTTGGGGTTCCAGGTGCTTTCATACTTCGCCACCGCCGAAATCAGGCCCGCCCAGAAGGCGCGACGCTCTTCCACCGGGGCTTGTTCGTAGGCGGGACACCAGGCGGTGATGTCTGCAGGCACCTGTTCGGACAGAATCGAATCCTTGGTTGACAGGGCCACGAGGGTGGATTCGGTCCACTCCTCGCCTTCAGGGTGGTGATCCCAGCGCATTGGGGGGGCGACAAAAGACATCTCATCCACCGGCGCGGTTTGCACGCAGGCTGTCAGCGAAACCCCCAGAACTGCTACGGAAAACGCCCGAAACAGTTTCGGGGCGACACCTGAAATCCACCGCATTTCCATCTTTCCGCCCTGATCTTCGGAAATACATCCCTAATGGCGAGGGTGTATTCCGCCATAGGAATGTACCGATGCTGATTACCCCGTCCCTTCTGCATGTGAAAACCCACGCTGGTCGCGGTCGGCAGGAACCTGCCGTTGTGCTGCGCCCGGTTGGGGTGGACACCGGCTTTGTGGTCGATGGAATGACGGCAGAACAGGTGCTTGGTCGGCTGGATGTGCCGGTCATGCACCTGGGGCCAGAGATGACGGAATGGCAGTGCATCCGGGTGGATCACGCGGCCATGGCGCAACGCGGCGAATGGACTGACCTGCTGGAGGCGATGCGGTTTGCCGATCAGGACCGCACCATGGCCTCGGGCGGGCAACGGGTCGCACCGCTGATCAGCGAAGGCATCCGGTCGGGCTTTGATGCAGCGGTCGCGCGCCAGGATCTTGTGACCGCCGCCCAGGAACTCAAGCGGTTCGAAGCGGTGGTCGAACTGAACCCCGAAGACTATGTCGCGGCGCATCTTCTGGCGCAGGTCCATATCGACCTTGGCATCGCCAAACGCATCATCGCGTCGAACGGGCAACTGTCGCGCGATCTTCTGGCGGAGAGTGCCGCCCATTTCGACGCGGCAGAGGAATTGCTGGATACGTTCGACCCGATCGAGGAACTGTCGCCTCTGCTGGCGACGACCCGCTATCTGTCGGTCAGCGGGATCGAAGATGGCGCCGCCCTGTGCCGCGACTGGTACGAAGACTGGTGCGACCTTGACCCCGAGGATGCCACCCCCCACGCCGCCCACGCCATCCACATGCTGCCCGATTGGTTCGGTTCACTTGCCGCGTTTGAAAAGGCAGCGCGCAAGGCCGCCACCATGACCGACGCGACGACTGGTCAGGCCGCCTATGCCATCTTTCACATGACAGCCCGCGCACACCTTGGCGACATGCTGCCCACGCTGGACCTGATCCGCTTTCTGCGCGGGCTGGCCGATTATCAGGCCGCAACCGGCTGTCAGCACCGCGCGAACATCGTGGCCAGCCTGCTGACCGGCCTGATGCGCGACTACCGCCTTGCGGGCCCCTCTGCGGCGTTTCAACTGACCAAGGTGCGCGCGGCCTTGTCTGATGTGCTGTGGAACCGCCTGCATGAGGTGCATCTGGACCGCTGGGACCACGGTGTCGACAGTTTGGCCTTCGCGTTGGGTGAGGTGTTCGGCCCCGCCCTGAAACGGGGTGCCCGCATCTGCCGTCGGGGTACCGGCCTTGGCACCCGCGTGCCGCGCGGCTGATACTCACCCCCGCCAAACCACTCCCCCCTTGCCCGTCGCCTGCGCCCGGCCTAAACCCGTGCCCGGACCAGATGCGGAGGCATGATGCTTGACCTTGTGACAACAGCGCCAAAACCCAAGGTCATCGCCGGGGCTACGGGCGATTGGGAACTGGTGATCGGCATGGAAATCCATGCCCAGGTCTCGTCCAATGCCAAGCTCTTTTCAGGGGCGTCCACCACCTTCGGGGCCGAGCCGAACTCCAACGTGGCGATGGTGGACGCGGCCATGCCGGGGATGCTGCCAGTCATCAACGAATTCTGCGTGGAACAGGCCGTCCGCACCGGCCTTGGCCTGAAGGCGCAGATCAACCTGACCTCGGCCTTCGACCGCAAGAACTATTTCTACCCTGATCTGCCGCAGGGGTATCAGATCAGCCAACTTTACCACCCCATTGTGGGCGAGGGTGAGGTCATCGTCGAACTGTCCCCCGGTGTCGCGCGTCTGGTGCGGATCGAGCGGATTCACCTTGAGCAGGACGCGGGCAAGTCGATCCACGACATGGACCCGACGCTCAGCTTCGTCGACTTCAACCGCACAGGCGTGGCGCTGATGGAAATCGTCAGCCGCCCCGATATTCGCTGCCCCGAGGAAGCGGCGGCCTATGTCACCAAACTGCGCCAGATCCTGCGCTACCTTGGCACCTGCGATGGCAACATGCAGAACGGCAACCTGCGCGCCGATGTGAACGTGTCGGTCTGCCGCCCCGGCCAGCATGAGAAGTATCAGGCCACGCAGGATTTCAGCCACCTCGGCACCCGGTGCGAGATCAAGAACATGAACTCCATGCGGTTCATCCAGCTGGCGATTGATTATGAGGCCCGGCGCCAGATTGCCATTCTGGAGGATGGCGGCAAGGTCGTGCAGGAAACCCGCCTTTACGACCCCGACAAGAATGAGACGCGGTCGATGCGGTCCAAGGAAGAGGCGCATGATTACCGCTACTTCCCCGACCCCGACCTGCTGCCGCTGGAAATCGAACAGGCCTGGGTGGACGATATCGCCGCAACCATGCCGGAACTGCCCGATGCCAAGAAGTCCCGCTTCATGGCCGATTTCGGACTGACCGACTATGACGCCAACGTGCTGACCGCCGACCTCGACTCCTCCAGCTATTTTGAGGCCGTCGCACAGGGCCGTGACGGCAAGACGGCGGCGAACTGGGTCATCAATGAACTTTTCGGCCGCCTCAACAAGCAAGGCCTGACCATCGCCGAAACCCCGGTTTCCGCCGCGCAGCTTGGCGGCGTCCTGGACCTGATCGCAAAAGGCACCATCACCGGCAAGATGGCCAAGGACCTGTTCGAGATCGTCTGGACCGAAGGCGGCGATCCGGCAGCACTGGCCGAAGCGCACGGCATGCAGCAGGTCACCGACACGGGTGAGATTGAAGCCGCCCTTGATGCCCTGATGGCCGCAAACCCCGATCAGGTGGCCAAGGTCAAGCTGAACGCGAAACTTGCGGGCTGGTTCACCGGTCAGGTCCTCAAGGCCACGGGCGGCAAGGCGAACCCTGCCACCGTCAACGCGCTGGTGGCGGCCAAGCTGGGGCTTTGACGGACAGGAAGCCTGTGGCAATGCAGGCGCGGTTCTGCCAGAGGTGCCTTCCGTGATTTGCGGTTGCGGACAGAATCTTTTATGGGTTGCGCGATCAATACGGGAGAAACCCGATGCAGCGCTTTGAATACAAGGTCATTCCAGCCCCCAAACGGGGCGAAAAGGCGCGTGGCGTGAAAACCACGGAAGACCGCTTTGCCTATGCGTTGACCCTTTTGATGAACGACCTTGGCGCCGACGGCTGGGACTATGTCCGCGCCGATGCGCTGCCCTGTGAAGAACGCGCAGGCTTTACCGGCACCAAGACCACGTTCCAGAATGTGCTGGTCTTCCGCCGGGTGCTGGCCACGCCAGAGGAACGCCCCGCGACGCGCCTTCTTCTCAGCGAACCCAGCCCGCCCGCGCCGCGCCTTGGCCCGGCTGAGGCACCGATGCCGGCAACCGCCCCGACCGTAGGCCCGGCCAAACCAGACGTTGCCGCCGAATAATCAGCCCGCAGCGCGCAAGGCCCGCGGCAGGGCTTCGGCCACCACGTCGATCGCGGCCTCATCCCCCAGACTGATGCGGATGCAGCGGTCCAACGGGGCAACGCCCGGCATCCGGATGAACACGCCCGCCTGCGCCATGCCAGTCAGAACCTTGCGCGCATAGGCCCCATCCCGGCCACAGTCGATTGTGACAAAGTTGGTAGCAGATGGCAAAGGCCGCAGCCCGTTGTCCGTAGCAATGCCCGCAAGCCTTACCCGCGCCGCCTGCGTGCGCTGCTGCACCGACATCAGCCAATCCTGATCCGCCAGCGCCGCCAGGGCCCCGGCCTGGGAAATCCGCCCCATCCCGAAATGATCGCGCACCTTGTCAAAGGCCAGCGCCAGATCGGGGTTGGTGATCGCATAGCCCACCCGCGCCCCCGCCAGCCCATAGCCTTTGGAAAACGTCCGCAGCCGGATGACCTGAGGGTGGTCAGGCGCAATCGTGGGCACCGTGTCGTGCGGGGCAAGGTCTGCATAAGCCTCATCCAGGATCAACAGCGTCTCGGGCGGCAGGTTCGCCACCAGATCCTCGATCACTTCCGCCGGGTGATGGCTGCCCATCGGGTTGTCGGGGTTGGCCAGATACAACAGCCGCGCGCCGGTTGCCTTGGCGATGTGCAACAGCCCCTCGGCATCCTCATGATCGCCCTTGTAGGGCACACGGGTCAGCGCGCCGCCAAAGCCCTGCACATGGAAATTGAACGTGGGGTAAGCGCCAAGGCTGGTGACCACCGGCGTGCCCGCCTCAAGCGTCAGGCGGCAGATCAGCCCCAGCAACCCGTCAATCCCCGGCCCCACCGCCAGATGCGCGGGCGTCACCCCATGATGCCGCGCAAGCGCCTGTTTCAGATCGTGGTTTTCCGGATCGCCATACATCCACGCCCCGGAAGCCGCCACAGCCATCGCCGCCACCGCCTTGGGTGAAGGGCCGAACAGCTGCTCATTCGCGCCCAGCCGCACCCGGAACCGTACGCCGCTTTGCCGTTCAAGCGCTTCAGGTCCGGTGAACGGTACGGTTGAGGGCAGGGCTGCAGCATGGGCCGTCAGAAATCGCGACATCGCCAAAAACTCGCACAGCCACCCAACCCGCGCAAGGGCCTCAAAGCCCTGACCCAAACGGCTTTCTCTTCTTCAAATATCCCCGCCGGAGGCACCCCCCGGCGGGGCAAGGCGCTGTCAGTCCAGATCAGCCAGCCGTACCAGCGCCGCCTTCATTTTCGCCGCCTCAACCTCGCGCGCTTCAAGATTGGCGCGCGCTTCCATCACCACATCCTCGGGCGCGGATTTGGCGAAGTTGGGGTTGTCCAGCCGCCCCTTCAGCCCGCCGATTTCCTTGCCCAGCTTGTCCAGCGCTTTCTGCAGGCGGGATTTCTCCTCGGCAATGTCGATCAGGCCTTGCAGCGGGATCGCGAAAGCCGCCCCTTCCGCCGCGACCGCGATGCTGCCTTTGGGGGCGGGGCCTTCGGTCACCGTCTCCACCCGCGCCAGCCGCTTGATCAGCGCCTCATTACGCTGGAACGCTGCCCGCGCGGCGTCGGTCAGGCTGGTGGCGACAAGGTCGGCCTTCAACCCCACCGGCACATGCACCTGCGCGCGGGCACTGCGGATATCGTCGATCAGGGTGGTGACAAAGCTCATCTCCTGCGCGGCCTCAGCGTCGATCAGGCTGGCGGGCAGGGTGGGCCAGTCGGTGTGGACGAGGAGTTTCTCGCGCTTGCCGGTGGTTCCCCACAGCTCTTCGGTGATGAAGGGCATGAAGGGGTGCAGCAGGATCATCGACTGGTCAAGGACCCACGCCATCGTCTGGCGGGTTTCCCCGGCGTCGGGGCCGTCGAACAGGGGTTTGGCAAATTCGACGTACCAGTCGCAGACCTTGCCCCAGACGAACTTGTAAAGCGCGTCGGCGGCGGTGTCGAAGCGGAACGCCTCCAGCGCCTCATTCACCTCGGCCAGGGTGCGGGCGGTTTCGCCGATGATCCACTTGTTCGCTGTGGCTTGCGGTGTGGGCGCGGGGCCGGTCGCGTGGCCGTCCCAGACCCCGTTCATCTCGGCAAAGCGGCAGGCGTTCCAGAGCTTGGTGCCGAAGTTCCGGTAGCCCGCGATGCGTTGGGTATCCAGCTTCAGCACGCCCCCCAGCGAGGCCATCGCCGCATTGGCAAACCGGAGCGCATCGGCGCCGTATTCGTCGATGATCTCCAGCGGGTCGATGACGTTGCCGAGCGACTTCGACATCTTCTTGCCCTTGGCGTCGCGGACGAGGCCGTGCAGGTAGACGGTGTGGAACGGAATGTCGTTCACCACGGCAAGCTGCATCATCATCATCCGGGCGACCCAGAAGAACAGGATATCCTGCCCGGTCACGAGGACCGAGGTGGGGAAGTATTTCTGCAGCTCCGGCGTGGGCTCCGGCCAGCCAAGCGTGCCGATCGGCCAGAGGCCGGAGGAGAACCAGGTGTCGAGGACGTCGGGGTCGCGGATAAGTGGAGTCTTTTGGGCGAACTCCTTCCGATCATAGAAGCCCTTGAGGTCTTCGATGCTGTCGAGCAAGACAATCCTGTCTTCCGGCTCGCCATAGTATTCGCTGGCCATCTTGCGGACATCGGACCAAGACGAGGCGCAGAACTCAGCGCGTTGACCGCCAAATGGGCCACCAAGCCGGTTGTGCCTCTCTTTCAAGGAAAGCTGCCGGTCGGACCAAGCGGGACGCGATGTAACGGGCGGCCCATACCAAACCGGAATCTGGTGCCCCCACCAAAGCTGGCGGCTGATGCACCAGGGCTCGATATTTTCCAGCCAGTGGTAGTAGGTCTTCTCGCCCGAGGGCGGGATGATCTTCGTGCGGCCGGTCCGCACCGCCTCCAGCGCGGGTTCGACGATCTTGGCGGTATCGACAAACCACTGGTCGGTCAGCATCGGCTCGATCACCACTTTCGAGCGGTCGCCGAAGGGCTGCATGATCGGCTTGGACTCGACATACGGCACCAGTTCCAGGTGCTCCGCGCCGGTTTCCTTGTCGACGGATTTCTTCAGGGTGGTGACCGCCAGCCCCTCGGCCGTGATCGCCTCGACCACGCGCTTGCGGGCCTCGTAGCGGTCCAGCCCGCGCAACTCGTCGGGGACGAGGTTCAGGGCGTCGATCTCGGATTCTGACAGGGTGAAGGGCTGCTCGGCGATGCCGGGGGTGGCGTAGCCGTTGGCGACCAGCCAGGCGCGGGACATGCGGCCTGCGATCTCTGCCGCCTCGGCATAAGGCGCGCCGTCGGCCCGCATCTGGGCGCGGGTGTCCAGCAGGCGGTAGCAGGGGATGTCGCCGCGCTTGGCGACGGCGTAGTCGTTGAAGTCATGCGCGCCGGTGATCTTGACGGCACCGGAGCCGAAACTAGGGTCCGGGTATTCGTCGGTGATGATCGGAATCAGGCGGCGGTGTTCCGCCGGCCCCACCGGAATTTCGCAAAGTTTCCCGACGATTGGCGCATACCGTTCATCTGATGGATGAACTGCGACCGCGCCGTCGCCCAGCATGGTTTCGGGCCGGGTAGTGGCGATGGAGATGTAATCCCGCGTCTCGCGCAGGGTCACGTTCCCCTCGGCGTCCTTCTCGACATACTCATAGGTCTCCCCACCTGCGAGCGGGTATTTGAAGTGCCACATGTGGCCGGGGACTTCGGTATTCTCGACCTCCAGGTCGGAAATCGCCGTCTCGAAATGCGGGTCCCAGTTCACCAAGCGCTTGCCGCGGTAGATCAGGCCCTTGTTGTAGAGGTCGACGAAGACCTTGATGACGGCGTCGTGGAAGTTGCCGTCCTCACCCGCTGGCGCGCCGGGGGCACCCGACATGGTGAAGGCCTCCCGGTCCCAGTCGCAGGACGCGCCGAGGCGTTCCAGCTGGCCGCGAATGTTGCCGCGCGACTTCTGTTTCTGTTGCCAGACGCGAGCCAGGAACTTCTCGCGCCCCATGGTCCGGCGGTCAGGCTCTTGCTGCAAAGCCATCTCACGCTCGGTCACCATTTGCGTCGCGATACCGGCATGGTCGGTACCGGGCTGCCAGAGGGTGTCGTCGCCCTGCATCCGGTGCCAGCGGGTCAGAATGTCCTGCAGCGTGTTGTTGAACGCGTGGCCCATATGCAGGCTGCCGGTCACGTTCGGCGGCGGGATCATGACCGAAAAGGCGGGGCGGCCGGGTTTGGCGTTCGCTCCGGCGGCGAAGGCTTTCCGGTCAAGCCAGAGCTTGGAGATCCGCGCCTCGGCCTCGGTCGCGTTGAAGGTCTTTTCCATCGGCATCTTGGGCGTCCCTTACCTGTCGCGCGGTGTTTAGCGCGGGGGACGCCCAAGGAAAAGCACGATAACCCGTCCGCTCACCCGATTATGGCCAGGAAGGGCTGGCCTTGCAGGGCCTGGGTAAAGGTGAATATCACCAGGGCGGCAAACACCCCTGCAGAAAGCCAGACAATCCGCAGGGCCTGGGCGGGCGCCATCCAGACTGCCAGAAGACCCGCGAGAGGAACAAAGTGCAGCGCGTGGGTCGCAAGGAAATGCGCCACCCGCAAATCCCCCGCATCGCGTGACCAGCCCATGACCACAAGCTCACGCGTGGAGGTGCCGACGAAATGGCCGTTGTTGCCGGACATATAGCCGGCCACCGGCAGGGTCAGCGCAAAGGTCAGGATCAGCCCCAGCGCCACCGAAAGCTGCAGCGCGGGATGCAGGCCCGTCGCCGGATTGCGCCAGATCACGATGCCCATCACCAGGCTTGCCGAGGTCAGAAGCGTCGCAAGCGCCCCCATCACCGGATAGACAGCGACAAACAGCGGCACCTCCGTGTTGAAATGAGAGGCGGTGTTAAGCATCGCGGCGGCGGAGATCCACACCACCTCAACCACAATCGCCACGACGACGGCAGCGGTGAACCAGCGCCAGCGGCGGCCTGCACGGGTGGTGTCAGGCATCAGCCTTGCAAAGAAAGCAAGCGAGAGCGTGTAAACCCCCAGCGCGTAGTGAAACTTGATCGGCTTCATCCAGGGGCTTTCACCTTGGAAGATGCGGGTGTCCAGCGCCATCGCGGCGTAAAGCGGGATCAGGCCAAGCGCCAGCAGGACTGCCAGAATGAAAAAGGCGGGGGCATCGCTGGCCATCCGGCTGAAGGATGGCAGGGCCATGCGGGGGGCGGCAAGGGACAGGGTCATGCGGGAACTTTCATCATCTGGGCCTTGGCGGCATAGGCCGCGCGCAGGGCGGTGAAGGCAAGAAAGCCGGCCGGTCCGAACAGGAACGTCAGCACAAGGCACGGCAGGATGAGAAGGTGGGGAATCCCTTCCGTCCGCGCTGTCCGGGTTATCCAGGCGCCGACAAACAGGTCAAAGGCAAGGTAATGGACCCAGCCCGCAAGGGCTACGCCAGGAGTGGTGAACAGCGCCATCACATCGGCCAGCGTGTCAAATCCGCCCGGCGCACTGGTCCAGTGCACCAGGATCAGCGCGGTGTAGCCAACCGAAAGCAGCGCCGGAATGGCCACTGCAGCAACCACATCGGTCAGCCGTGGTGCCAGCGGTGCCAGGGTCAGCGACAACCACCCAAGCATCGCCAGCGGGCCGGTAAGTTGGAACAGGGAATGGGGGTTGGACAGCATGTCAGCTCCTATCTTGACAGTGTCAGGATATGGAGCCCGCGCGGCCTGTCAAGGAAAATTTTGACAGTGGAAAGATGGCTTGATAGTTCAGCAGCATGACCAAGGACATTCCCAAGCTGCGACCAGAGCCCCCCCTGACGTCAGCCACACGCCCCTACCATCATGGTGATTTGCGCACAGCACTTCTGGCCGCGGCCGAGGCGGAGCTTGCAGATCGCGGGATGGAAGGCTTTTCGCTACGCTCTGTCGCCAAGCGGGCCGGGGTCAGCCACGCCGCCCCCGCACACCATTTTGGCGATGCGAAGGGCCTACTGACGGCGCTTGCGGCCGAAGGGTTCCGCCAGTTTCTTGCCGCCCAAGCCGCGCGAGAAGCGGTTGCTGACCGCGATCCTGCGTCACAACTGGTAGCGGCAGGTCTGGGCTATGTGGATTTCGCCCTTGCGCGGCCCACGCTGTTCCGGCTGCTTTGGCAATCTGAACGGCCCGATTTTTCCGATGCTGACCTTGGCGAAGCCGCCCGCGCCGCGTACACCCACCTCGTTAATCAGGTGACAGGCGCCGGCGGCCGCAGCACGGCGGACGAGGCGGCAGTCTGGGCGATAGCTCATGGGCTTGCTGATTTGCTGGCGGCAGGGCGGCTAAGATCGGTGGGCTCGCTGCTGCAGCCTGCCCGCGATGCCATGCTGGCCGCAATCATCCGCCGGGCGCTGCCGGGGGCAGCTTGAGAGGTGTCAAGGTGTTGCGCGACAACGCGCTTGCGGGCTGATAGCAGGGTCAATAGGGTTCGGCCTCAAGGTCTTTAGACTTGTGCGCACGAGTTGATTTAGCTGTGGAAAGTCAAGCAATGAAAGAACGGCAAGCTGGAAAACTGCTGAAGATATTCTTCATTGTCGAGCCCGGTCCGTTGGAAGTTCAGGCGCATCTTCTGGTCGCTTCGCTCGTGCTGAACTGCCGTGATAATTTTGTTTTGCACGCCTATTGCCGAGCCGAGCGGCTGACCGGATTGCAAGCCGAAACCCTTGAGTTTCTGTCTAGTCAGTCCGTCGAATTGACCCCCATCGTAAATGATTTTCCCGATGGCTACCCTGCCGGCAACAAACTTATCGCAGCAGATGCAGTGTCAGCGGCAGACTGGTTCCTTTTTCTTGATACCGACATGGTAATGGTGTGCCCCGCCTCGATTCTGGACGAAGCCGAAGCCGGTAAAGTGGCGGTGTGTCTGGACACTATCAACGCTTGGAGCAGCAAACCCGAGCAATGGATGTTGCTCTTTGGCACATTCGGGCAGTCGGTCCCGACAGAGGTAATTTCATATCCGCATGGAACCAGCGGCCCACCTCTCTTCAACGCGGGTCTGGTGCTTTTTCCGTCCGATCTCGCGGATGGCATGCATTTCGGTCATCATTGGTTTCAAAGCGCGAAGGCGTTGGATGCCTTGCCGGATCTGGCCTCGAAACGGCCTTGGCTGGATACGATAGCCCTCTTGCCGACGCTAGCCATGTTCCCGCAGTTCGGACCAACGCGGTTGTCCCCAATCTGGAACAACACGCCCGGTCTTCGCCAAGTAGATCCCGTGATCGTGCATTATCATGGCATCAGACAAATCAAGATGCACGGTATGCTGGATATGGTTGACAAAGTACTCGCTGCATCGCCCAGCCGGTTCGAAACTTTGTGGGAACTGGCTTTCCACTACAAGCGTGACCTTGGCGTCAAAGGCGATGTGTTTCGTCGCGCAATGCGACATGGCCTCATGACACAAGCCGCTATCGAAAACTCGCAAACTTAAGGGCCGCGATGCCATGCTGGCCGCAATCATCCGCCGGGCGCTGCCGGGGGCTTAGAGTCCCCGGCCTTCCTGCAAGATCGGCTCGAACCCGCCCCACACCATGCGCTTGCCGTCGAACGGCATCTCCATACCCTCCATGTCCGGGTTTTCCATCATCTTGGCGTAGGCTGCGTCGCGCGTCGCCTTGTCGGGCCATGTCATCCAGCACAACACGACCGTTTCATCCGACTGCAAGTCAACGGCGCGATTGAAGTCGGTGTGCTTGCCTTGTGGTACGTCATCGCCCCAGCCGACCACAATCGTTTGCGCGCCCAGATCGCGGAACGTTGGCCACCATTTGGCTTCATGGGCTCGGTAGATATCCTTGTCGAACGTGCGGACAGGGATAAGGAAACCATCGATATACATCTGATCCTCCTGTTCGGTCTAAAGGTGCTGACGCAATAATGCTGTTAATGCAGTGCGCGGGCAAAAGTTCCGTCCGGGTCACACCGCCCGGTCGATCTTCGTGCTCAGGTGGATCAGGCTTTCGGACGCACGTACCCCGGTCATTGCGCCGATCTGGTCCAGCACCTGATCCAGCACCTGTGTATTCGGGCAGGCGACCTGCAACAGGAAATCGAACCGGCCCGAGGTGGTGAAGACCCGCTCCACCTCTGCAATCGACCGCAGCCGCGTCAGAACGGCGGCTTGCGCGCGCGGCTCGATCGTCAGAAGGACGCTTGCGCGCAGCCGCCCCTCGCGCGCGCCTTCGCCCAGTTTCAGCGTGTAGCCGGCGATGATGCCACTGGTTTCCAGACGCTCCAGCCGGGCCTGGACGGTGGACCGCGCAACCCTCAGCCGCCGCGCCAGTGTGGCCACCGACATGCGTGCGTCGGCCCCCAGAAGCCCGACGATGTTGCGATCCAGCTCATCCATTCAATCTGCCATCCTTTTCGTCATTATAACGACGCTTCGCAGCAAATATACAGTTTTGTTCGGTGAGTTTGTACATCATATGCCTCATCCTCCACTGCAGGAAAAGGGCGGCTCATACGCACCTGGCCTGGTTCACTTGAAACCACGCTGGTGCCCGATCCTTCAGCTGCTGATGGGAAGGGCGAAGCGTCTTGTTGGCCGAAAGGATCACGCCGATGGGACTCTCGAAGACAATCTGGACGAACCCGACCGAATACCTGCGACACCAGCTGCCGGAAAACCCGGTGCTGTTCTTTGCGCCCTCGGCTGCCCAAGCCGCCGCGCGCCGTTTCATTGATGGCTTTCCCGGCATGGTGACCTATGCGGTGAAGTCCAATCCCGGCGAAGCGATGGTCGAAAACCTGTCAGCGGCGGGCATCCGTGGCTATGATTGCGCCTCACCGTTCGAGATTGACCTGATCCGCCGCCTCGCCCCCGATGCGGCCATCCACTACAACAACCCGGTGCGCGCCAAGCATGAGATTGCCCATGCCGTTGCCAAGGGCGTAAAGTCCTACAGCGTTGATTCCAAGTCGGAACTGGCCAAGCTGGCGGCGATGGTCCCGGTTGAGGGGACCGAAATCTCGGTCCGCTACAAGCTGCCGGTGGCGGGTGCGGCCTACAACTTCGGCGCCAAGTTCGGTGCCACGGTGGAACTGGCGGTGGACCTGCTGCGTGACGTGGCGGCTGCAGGTTTTATCCCCTCGCTGACCTTCCACCCCGGCACGCAATGCACCGACCCCCACGCCTGGGAGGCCTATATCCGGGAGGGTGCCAACATCGCGCGTGATGCGGGTGTGACCATCGCCCGGCTTAACGTGGGCGGCGGCTTTCCCAACCACCGCATGTCGGCAATCCTGCCGCAGATCGAGGAAACCTTCGCCCTGATCGACCGCGTCACCTCCGAAGCGTTCGGCGACAATCGCCCGCTTCTGGTGTGTGAGCCGGGCCGCGCCCTGTGCGGTGATGCCTTCGCCCTCGCGGCCCGCGTCAAGGCCGTGCGTGATGATGCCCATGTGTTTCTGAATGACGGTGTTTACGGCACGCTGACCGAACTCCCGATGATCGGCGTGATCGACCGGATCGAAGTGCTGGCCCCCGACGGCACCAAGCGCACTGGCGAGGCGCAGCCGCGCACCGTCTTTGGCCCGACCTGCGATTCGGTTGATCGCTTGCCGGGTGAAATCCCCCTCGCCTCTGATCTGGAGGAGGGTGACTTCGTGATCTGGCAGGGCATGGGGTCCTATTCGACCGTCACGAACACCCGCTTCAATGGCTTTGGGGAATTGCAGATGGCGACCGTTCTGGGCCTGAAGTTGTAAGCCATAAGTACCGCGAAGAAATCAGGGAGCCCGGCTGGACAATTCTGGCCGGGCGACTGACTTTGAGGCTCAGGTTTTGAGGGTTGGGCATTAGGGCGGGGGTGACGCGATGGAACAGCTGAAGTTCGGGATGGCCCAGCCGCTGAAACGGCGCGAGGATGTGCGGTTCCTTACCGGGACGGGCCGCTACGTCGCGGATCTGGTACCGACAGGTGCGCTTTGGGCCGCCTTCCTGCGGTCCGACCATGCGCATGGCCAGATCGTGGGCCTCGACGCGGCCGACGCGCGGGCGATGCCCGGTGTGCATCTGGTGCTGACGGCGGATGATCTGGTGGCCGAAGGCGTCACGCTGGGCATGAAGGGCGAACGGATTGACGCGGTTGGTGGGCTTGGCGCAGGTCCGGAACGCCCGGTTCTGGCCCGTGACCGCGTGCGTTTTGTCGGTGAGGCGATTGCCATGGTCGTGGCCGACAGCCTTGATGCGGCGAAGGATGCGGTTGAAGCTATCGCCTGTGATATCAACATTCTCGCCCCCGCCCTTCAACTGAAGCCGGAAGACCCGACCATCCACCCGGAGGCACCACTGAACCGGGCCTTTGACTTCGCCTTCGGTAATCAAGCTGGCACCGACGCCGCCCTAGCCGCTGCCACCCACAGGGTTTCGGTTGAAATCGTGCACAACCGCGTGACCGCCGCCCCGATGGAACCCCGCGCCGCCTTCGCCGAATGGGAGGGCAACCGGCTGCATCTTTGCGTCAATGGTCAGGGTGTCTGGACCCAGCGCAATGAACTTGCCCGCATGCTGGGCCTGCCTCGGGATCGCGTCCGCGTGACCAACCCTGATGTCGGTGGCGGCTTCGGCATGAAGGCGATGACCTATCCCGAATACGTGGTGCTGGCGCAGGCCGCCCGCCTCCTTGGCCGCCCGGTCGCCTGGGTCTCTACCCGGGCCGAGGCGATGCTGACCGACAACGCCGGGCGCGACCTGGTGGCGCAGGCGACGCTGGGCTTTGATGCTGACCACCGGATCACCGCCTACAAGGTGAACCTTGTGACCAACCTTGGCGCCTACAACTCGCAATTCGGGCAGGCGATCCAGACCGAGCTGTTCGTCAAGGTCCTGACCGGGGTCTACAAGGTGCCCGTCGCGTCGCTGACGGCACTCGGCGTCTATACCAACTCCACCCCCATCGACGCCTATCGTGGTGCCGGCCGGCCCGAGGCGATCCTGACCGTGGAACGCGCGATGGACGAAGCGGCGCGACAGCTGGGCGTGGACCCGGTGGCCCTGCGCCTGAAGAACGTGATCCGCGATTTCCCGCACCTGACGCTTGAGGGGGAAGAGATTGACGGTGGTGACTTCGCGGGCCTTCTGGCCACTGTCGCCCCGCGTGCAGCGGGCTATCCCGAACGTCTGGCCGGTAGCCACGCGCAAGGCAAGCTGCGCGGCATTGGCGTTGCAGCCTATATCGAGGCGATCCTTGGCGCTTCGGATGAAATCGCCCGGCTGGTGCTGGAGGAAGACGGCGGGGCTACCCTATATGTCGGCACCCAGTCAAACGGGCAGGGGCATGAAAGCGTCTACTCCCGCATGGTGGCGGAAAGCACTGGCATCGCGCAGGATCTGGTGCGGATCGTCGAAGGCGACAGTGACCGCATCGCGCGGGGCGGGGGCACGGGTGGGTCCCGCTCGGTTACGGTGCAGGGCACGGCCACACGGGCGACCGTGGGGGCGATGGTCACCGCGTTTGAAGGGTTTCTTGCGGAGGAATGGGGCGTGGACGGGGTGGATTTCACAGACCACCGCTTTGGCGCACCCGGTACCAACTTGCGCCTGACCCTGCCCGAAGCGGCCAGCTTGGCGCGCGCGAAAGGCCGGATGGACCTGATCGACCGGAGTGAAAAGATCACCCTTGACGGGCGGTCCTTCCCCAATGGCGTCCATCTGTGTGAGGTGGAGATTGACCCCGAAACCGGCGGCCTGACGCTTGATCGCTATTCGGTCGTGGACGATTTCGGCGTGCTGGTTGCGC
Organism: Paracoccaceae bacterium; assembly: GCA_031425675.1. Lineage (GTDB taxonomy): Bacteria > Pseudomonadota > Alphaproteobacteria > Rhodobacterales > Rhodobacteraceae > Tabrizicola. The sequence continues at coordinate 50,749 of JANPJU010000141.1, forward strand.
CAAACCTAGTGGAAGGTCAGGTGCATGGCGGCATCGCACAAGGGTTCGGGCAGGCGGTGACCGAATGGCTGGTGCAGGATGATGCAGGCCAGGTCCTGACCGGCAGCTTCATGGATTACGGCATGCCACGCGCCACGGACCTGCCGATGTTCGGCTTTGCCGAACAGGGTGTGCCGACGCGGACGAACCCTTTGGGCATGAAGGGCTGCGGTGAGGCAGGGACGGTGGGCGCACTCGGCGCGATCTCAAACGCGGTGCGGGATGCGCTGGCCCCGCTTGGCGTCACGCGGGTGGACATGCCTTTCACCCCCAATCGGGTCTGGGACTGGATCGAGGAGGCGCGGGCCAACGCCTGACACTTTCGGACCTGCGGTTCTGCCCCCTTCTGGCTTGCTCTTTTTCCAAATACTCTCCGGGGGTGCGGGGGTGGAAAACCCCCGCTTTTCTGCCGGGGAAAGCCATGAGACATGTCACCGTCGCTGCCACCCAGTTCGCCTGCAGCTGGGACCTGCCCGCAAACGCCGACCGGGCCGAAGCGCTGGTCCGTCAGGCCGCTGCACAAGGGGCTCAGATCATTCTGATCCAAGAGCTGTTTGCCGCCCCCTATTTCTGCATCGAACAGCACCCCCGCTATTTTGATCTTGCGCAACCGCTGGAGGGCCACCCGCTGGTCGCCCGCTTTGCGGCGCTGGCAAAGGAATTGGGCGTGCTTCTGCCCATCAGCTTTTTTGAACGGGCCGGCCTGGCTTTTTTCAACTCCATCGCGATCGTGGATGCCGACGGGCGTGTTCTGGGCATTTACCGCAAAAGCCATATCCCGCAGGGGCCGGGGTATGAGGAGAAGTACTATTTCTCTCCGGGCGATACCGGCTTTCGGGTCTGGGACACGGCTTTCGGGCGGATCGGGGTTGGCATCTGCTGGGACCAGTGGTTCCCAGAATGTGCCCGCGCCATGGCGCTGATGGGGGCTGAGGTGCTGCTTTATCCCACAGCCATCGGATCAGAACCGCCCGCACCCGGCTATGACAGCCAGCCGCATTGGGAAATGGTGATGCGCGGTCATGCGGCGGCAAATATCCTGCCAGTGGTCGCCTCAAACCGAATTGGTCTTGAGGTCGCCCCCGACGGGCGCGAGGTGACGTTTTACGGCTCCTCCTTCATCGCGGATCACACCGGGCAGCTGCTCGCCAAAGCGGGGCGCGAGGGCGAGGCGGTGCTGCACCACCGCTTTGACCTTGACGCAATCGCCGCCCTTCGCGCCAGTTGGGGCCTGTTCCGCGACCGTCGGGTGGATCTTTATGCTCAGGTCGTCACGTTGGACGGTCGAACGTCCGTGGGTTGATCCGGCAGTGCGCGTTTCAGTTTGAACAGCCGTGGCGTCGCCTCTGCAGGGTGGCCTCCCATCCCGTCCCCACGAGGACGCGCGGGATATGCTGGAGGTGGTCCCCTCTCAATCACTGGGGCGCTGCACCGACGGCAATGCAGATCGGGGATAGGCGCTTTCCATCCCCCCTGTGGAGGAAGGAAAAGGTGGGTGGGTGCCGGTCATTGCCGCGCGCGCCACGAATGGAAAGGGGCGGCCAAACATGGCCGCCCCTTGTCGTGCTTTCACAACGCCTTAGCGATGGCGCAGGTCCACATAATCGCGTGAGGTCGGGCCGATATACAGCTGACGCGGTCGGCCGATCTTCTGGGTCGGGTCGGCAATCATCTCTTTCCACTGGCTGATCCAGCCAACAGTCCGCGAAATCGCGAAAATCGGGGTGAACATGGCGGTCGGAAAGCCCATCGCCTCCAGGATGATGCCCGAGTAGAAATCGACGTTGGGATACAGCTTCTTCGAGATGAAATATTCATCCTCCAACGCGATCCGCTCCAACTCCTTGGCGACCTGCAAAAGCGGGTTGTTCTCTACGCCCAGAAGGCCCAGCACCTCATCAGCGCTTTCCTTCATCACCTTGGCGCGGGGGTCAAAGTTCTTGTAGACCCGGTGACCAAAGCCCATCAGCTTGACGCCCGAGGATTTGTCCTTGGCCTGGCTGATGAATTCCGGGATGCGGTCGACGGTCCCGATCTCACGCAGCTGTTCAAGTGCTGCCTGGTTCGCGCCGCCATGCGCCGGGCCCCACAGGCAGGCGATCCCCGCCGCGATGCAGGCAAAGGGGTTCGCGCCCGACGATCCTGCCAGACGCACGGTCGATGTCGATGCGTTCTGCTCATGATCGGCATGCAGCATCATGATCCGGTCCATCGCCTTTTCCAGGATCGGATTGACGACATAGTCTTCCGCAGGCACCGCAAAGCACATGTGCAGGAAGTTGCCCGCGTAAGACAGGCTGTTCTTGGGATAGACGAAGGGTTGGCCCACGGAATACTTGTGCGCCATCGCGGCGATGGTCGGCAGCTTGGCGATCATGCGGATCGCGGCCACTTCGCGCTGCCATGGGTCGTTGATGTCGGTCGAATCGTGGTAAAATGCCGCCATCGCGCCAACGACACCCACCATAGTGGCCATCGGATGCGCGTCACGCCGGAAGCCGCGGAAGAAATAGTGCATCTGTTCATGCACCATCGTGTGGTTGGTCACCCGGTGGGTAAAATCGGCCAGTTGCGCCGCTGTCGGCAATTCGCCGTACAAAAGCAGATAGCACACTTCAAGATGGGTGGATTTTTCGGCAAGCTGATCAATCGGATAGCCGCGATACAAAAGCTCACCCTTGTCGCCGTCAATGTAGGTGATGGCGCTTTCGCAGGCGGCGGTCGAGGTAAAGCCGGGGTCATACGTAAAGACATCCGCCTCGGAATAAAGCTTGCGGATGTCAAGCACATCCGGCCCGACCGTGGGTGAATGGACGGGCAGATCGTAGGTCTTTCCGTTCAAGGTTAGCTTGGCACTTGTGTCCGACATCATCTTTTCCCCGGTGTGGCGGGCCGACCCTGGCAGGGGCGGCCAATGGCTATCCTGCACCCCGGCGGGGGCAGCTTCAAGACCGGGGGGCGCAGGTTACGTCGCCGCGTCCGACAGCCTTGCAACGGTTTCATCGCGACCGATGATTAGCATCATGTCGTAAACCGAAGGTGTAACAGTTCGGCCCGCGATGGCGGCCCTGAGGGGGGCTGCAAGCTTGCCGAAACCGATGCCGTTTTCAGCGGCGATTTCGGTCAGGATCGGCTCAAGTGACTCCTTCGTCCAGCTAACATTTTGCAGACGCGGCGTCAATGTTAGCAGTATACCACGGGATACCGTGTCCAGCGCCTCACGGGTTTTCTCGTCCTGCAAGATCGGGCGCTGAACGATCAGGAATGAGGCCTTTTCAAGCAGTTCCGGGAAGGTCTTCGCAGATTTTTTCAAGACGGGCAGGGCCTTCCGCATCAAACCATGCTGGTGGTCAGTCAAGGCCGGGTTGCCCGCCGCAGCAAGATAATCGGTCAATTCATGCAGCAGTGCAGCATCGTCCGCCATCGCCATATGGTGGCCGCAAGTGTTTTCCAGCTTCTTGAAGTCAAGCCTGGCGGGCGCGCGCCCGATTCCCGCAAGGTCGAACATCGCCATCGCCTCGGCGCTGGTGAATATTTCGGCGTCGCCATGTGCCCAGCCTAGCCGCGTCAGATAGTTGCGCATCCCGGCGGCGGGATAGCCCATCGCCTGATACTCCTCGACCCCCGTCGCCCCGTGGCGTTTCGACAGCTTCTTGCCGTCCGGCCCATGGATCAACGGAATATGCGCCCAGGTTGGCACCTCCCATGCCATCGCGTCATAGACCATCTGCTGGCGCGCGGCGTTGTTCAGGTGGTCATCGCCCCGGATCACATGGGTCACGCCCATGTCATGGTCATCGACCACCACCGCCAGCATGTAGGTGGGCGTGTTGTCCGACCGCAGCACGATCATGTCATCCAGCGTGGCGTTCTGGATCGTGACCCGGCCCTGCACCTTGTCGTCGATCACCGTCTCACCCGTGCGCGGGGCCTTCATCCGGATGGAATAGGGCGCGTCGGGGTGGGTGGCGGGGTCAGCATCGCGCCACGGCGACAGGAACACGGGATAACGGCCCGCAGCCTCTTCCCCAGCCCGAAACGTGGCGATTTCTTCCTGCGTGGCAAAGCACTTGTAGGCCGTTCCTCGCGCAAGCATCTCATGCGCCACCTCGGCATGTCGATCCTTGCGTTCGAACTGGCTGACCACCTCGCCATCCCAATCCAGCCCCAGCCATGTCAGCCCGCGCAGGATGGCGGCAGTAGCTTCGGGGGTGGAGCGTTCCCGGTCGGTATCCTCGATCCGCAGCAGGAACTTGCCGCCGCGTCCCCGCGCGTAAAGCCAGTTGAACAGCGCGGTCCTGCCCCCGCCGATATGCAGATATCCGGTGGGCGAGGGCGCAAAGCGGGTGACGACCGGGCGGTCAGAGGGGGAGGCGAAGCTCATCTCGCGTTAACCTTTCGGAAACCATAGGGGGTCTAGGCTGGCCCCCGGTCTTAGGCAATCATGGGGGCAAGGACAAGGTGGCGGCCGTGCGGGCAGGTATCCGGCTGGTGCTGTTGCCGCTTCAGGCGCTGCTGGCGGCGCGTGGAACGCTGTTTCCCTGGCTTGCGGTTCTGGTGGGCTGCGGTGTCGCCATATGGTTTGCCGTGCTGCAGGAACCAGCTTTCGGCAGCTATGCGCTTGCCGGGCTGATGATTATCGCCGGGCTGGCCCTTGGTCTGCGCGGGCCAGAGCTTGCCCGCCCCTTGGCACTTGCCACAGCGGCGCTTGCGGCGGGGTGGCTCGCCGCCGGCATCCGTGCCCACGCGGTGGACGCACCCATGCTGACCTTTCGCTACTATGGCCCGGTCGAGGGGCGGGTCGTTCATATCGACCGGTCACAATCCGACGCGCTGCGCCTGACGCTTGACCGGGTGACCCTGCGTGAGGTGGACCCAGACCGCACACCACTTCGCGTGCGCATTTCGCTGCAGGGTGAACAGCCCTGGCTTAGCCCGGCACCGGGGCAGGTGGTCATCTTGACCGCGTCTCTTGCCGCGCCTGAGGGCCCGGTAGAGCCTGGCGGCTTCGACTTCCGCCGCATGGCGTTCTTCGACCAACTGGGTGCGGTGGGCTACACCCGCACGCCGGTTCTTCTGCTGGAAGAGGCGGACGCGGCCGCCCTGCCGATCGACCGTCTGCGCCGCTATCTGACCGCCGGTATGCTGAAGTATATGGACGGGCAGGCCGGCGCCTTTGCGGCAGGCGCAATGACCGGCGACCGGTCAGCGATTACTCAGGAAACGGTTCAGGCGCTGCGTGACAGCTCGCTTGCGCACCTCCTCGCGATTTCCGGTATGAACATGGCGTTTCTTACTGCTTTTGTATTTGCGCTCCTGCGCTATGGGCTGGCGCTGGTGCCCTATGTCGCCCTGCGGATCAACACCAAAAAGGTCGCGGCGGTGGTCAGCCTCGGCGTGGCCGCCTTCTATCTGGTGCTGTCGGGAGCCAATGTGGCCACGGAACGCGCTTTCATCATGATCGCGGTGTTCCTTGGCGCTGTCCTGCTGGACCGCCGGGCGCTGACCTTGCGGTCCGTCGCGGTGGCGGGGCTCTTTCTGCTGATAACCAAGCCCGAAAGCCTGATGGAGCCGGGGTTCCAGATGTCCTTCGCCGCCACCATCGCGCTGATCGTGGGTTTTGCTGCCCTTGACGGCAGCATCTATCGACAAAGGCTCCCGCGCTGGCTGATCCCGGTGTTCACGCTGGTCCTGAGTTCGGTCATTGGCGGTTTTGCGACTGCCCCTTATGCGGCGGCACATTTCAACCGGTTCACCGATTACGGTTTGCTGGCAAATGTGTTGACCGTCCCGATCATGGGCGCGGTCATCATGCCCGCAGGCGCGGTAGCGGCCTTGCTGGCACCCCTGGGCCTTGCTGGTATCCCCTTGTGGTTCATGGAACAAGGCGCGCGGTGGATCCTGTTTGTGGCGCACTGGATCGCGGGGTTGGAGGGGGCGGTGACCGCTATTCCCGAACCCGGGCCCTGGATCCTGCCGCTTCTGACGCTGGGGTCAATCTGGGTCATCCTTTGGCGCGACCGGGTGCGCTGGCTGGGGGCGATGCCGGTTCTTCTGGCGTTTGCTCTCTGGACCCAAGCTGAAAGACCGCTGCTTTTGGTATCTGGTGATGGCAAGCTTCTGGGGCTTTCGGTGACACAAGGCCGGGCGCTGTCGGTTGCAAGGGGCGGAGGCTTTGCCGCTGAAAGCTGGCTGGAAAATGACGGCGATCTGGCGGACCAGACGCTTGCCGCCGAAAGGCCAGGCTTCAACGGCCCCCGGGGCGAGAAGTGGTTTCAGATCGGCAATGCGGCGGCGGTCGCCTTGTCAGGCAAAGGCGCGCTGGCCAAGCTGATCCGTGCCTGTGACAGCGGTGCGCTTGTGCTGATCAGCGAGGTGGTCGAAGCGCCACCCAAGCCCTGCAGGTTGATCGACCTTGCCACCTTGCGCGCAACAGGACCGCTGGCCGTCTGGCAAAACGGCGACGGCCTGCGGATCGTGACCACGAAAGGGGCGAAGCGACTTTGGTCAGGTCCGGCAGGCGCCTACGATCTGCCTGACCTTGATCCTGCCGTACCAAAGCGAATTGCCGGTCAGTAGCTGCGGATCAGGCCCACAAGACGGCCCTGCACCTTGACCAGATGGTCGGGGAACACCCGCGTTTCATAGGCCGGATTGGCAGCCTCAAGCGCGATCATGTTGCCCCGGCGGCGAAAGCGTTTCAGCGTCGCTTCATGATCTTCGACCAGGGCCACGACAATATCGCCGTTCTCCGCCGTGATCTGTTCGCGGATCACCACAATGTCGCCATCGTTGATACCGGCCTCAATCATGGAATCTCCTTTGACTTCAAGCGCATAGTGCTGACCCTTGCCCGAAAGCATTGACCCCGGCACTGCGATATGATGCGAGATTTCCGAAATTGCTTCAATCGGGACACCGGCTGCGATCCGGCCCATGACCGGCAGGTCAACCGCATGTGCGGTTGAGATCGGCAGCGCGCCACGCGGCGGATCAACCCGGTCACCGGCAATGACGCGGGGGGTAAACCCAGGTTTTTCCATCGCTTCCGGCAGCTTGATAATCTCAAGCGCGCGGGCGCGGTGGGCAAGGCGGCGGATGAATCCGCGTTCTTCTAGTGCAGTAATCAGACGGTGGATGCCTGACTTGGACCGCAAATCCAGCGCATCCTTCATTTCGTCAAAGGATGGCGGCACACCGTCCCGGTCCATCCGCGTCTTGATGAAATCAAGAAGTTCCAACTGTTTGCGTGTCAGCATGTCCAGCCCCCGCGACAAAGTGTTAACGCAATGTTCTGCCCGTGTTCCCGGTTTGTGTCAAGAAAATTTACCGCGCGTTCACAACGGCAAGTAGGAAACCGTTGTGCCGGCGCTACAGGGGCCTTCTCCCGAAGGTCGGATCAAAAGGGCATCGGCCTGCCCAAGGATCGACAACAGCGCCGAATCCTGCCGCTCGAACGGGGTGATGTCGGGCAGTCCGGCACCTTCGGACAGCCGTGCCCGCATGTAATGCGCGCGGGGGCCGTTTGCGGGCAGATCGACAATCAGACGCGCAAGGCGGGGCATCGGGGCAGGGGCCGGGTCGCCCAGCATGGCGCGCAGCATTGGCAGCAGGAACAGATGCCCGCAGACAATGGCCGACACCGGATTGCCTGGCAGACCCAGCATCGGCACACCGAGCAAACGCCCTGCGATCAGGGGCTTGCCCGGGCGCATGGCGATTTTCCAGAACGCCCGCTCCAGCCCTGCAACGCGGCCCACCAGATCATGATCCCCAACCGAAGCTCCGCCGATGGTCACGATCAGGTCGGCACCTTTGGCAAGGCCAAGGACCATCGCCAATTCGCTTTCCGTATCGCGGGCGATGGGCAAAAGCCGCGCCTCGCCGCCTTCCGCTTCAACCAGCGCCCTCAGGGCAAAGCTGTTGGACGCGATGATCTGGTCGGGGCGCGGATCTTCCCCCGGCATCACCAACTCGTCCCCCGTGGCGACCAGCGCGACCACCGGCTTGCGGGTGACCGGCACGGTGGGAATGTTCATTGCGGCCAGAAGGGCAAGGTCATTCGGTCGCAATCGGCGGGGCGAAAGGCTGTCACCGGCGCGGAAATCCTGGCCAGGCGGGCGGATATGCGTTCCGGTATCCGCGCCGTCGCGCAAGATGATCCGGTCACCCAGGGTGACCACATCTTCTTGGATGATGACCCGGGTCGCGCCCGCCGGCACGGGCGCGCCGGTGAAGATCCGCACGGCCTGACCGGGGCCGATCTGCGCGTGAAAGCTATGTCCCGCGCCGGCCTCGCCGATCACTTCGAAGACATCATCTGCGCCGGGGTTGCCTTGCACCGCGTAGCCATCCATCGCCGAGGCGGCGAACGGCGGCTGGTCGCGGGTGGCAACCGCAGGCGCGCACATCCAGCGGCCTGCTGCCTGTTCCAATGGTACGGTTTCGGCGACCAGCGGCTTTGCCATGGCAAGACACAGAGTCAGGGCATCTTCAACCGAAATCATCAGAGCGCCTCGTAACGGCCTGATTTACCGCCATCTTTCAGCACAAGCCGAATGGTGTCGATCACCATGGATTTCTCCACCGCCTTGACCATGTCATAGACGGTCAGCGCCGCCACGGACACCGCCGTAAGCGCCTCCATTTCAACCCCGGTCTGGCCAGAGGTCTTGACCGTCGCCTCGATCCGCACGCCGGGAAGAGATGGATCGGCGGTCAGCTCAACCGCGACCTTGGTGATCGGCAGCGGGTGGCAGAGCGGGATCAGGTCAGCCGTCCGTTTGGCCGCCATGATTCCCGCCAGCCGCGCGACAGCAAGAACATCGCCTTTCCTGGCCCGGCCTTCGGTGATCAGCGCAAGGGTTTCGGCCGTCATGCGCACCGCACCCGTTGCCACGGCGATCCGGTCGGTCACCGGCTTGGACGACACGTCCACCATATGGGCAGCACCCTTGTCGTCGAAGTGCGAAAGGCCGCTGCTGCCCGAAGTCATAGTCCGCCCTGCGCGGTCAGTGGACGGGCGAGAATTGCCCGCGTGGCGGCGGTAACGTCCGCCTGCCGCATCAGACTTTCGCCGATCAGAAAGCAGCGCGCGCCAAACTGGGCAAGGTCGGCCAGATCATCGGACGTATAAAGCCCGCTTTCGGCAATGATAAGCCGGTCTTCCGGCACCCGGCGCGCAAGGCGGCGGGTGGTTTCCAGCGTCACCTCGAACGAATGAAGATTGCGGTTGTTGATCCCGATCAGCGGCGACTTCAACCGCGCGGCGCGTTCAAGCTCTGCCTCGTCATGCACTTCGATCAGCACGTCCATGCCAAGATCGAAGGCCGCACCCTCAAGTTCGGCGGCAAGCGTGTCATCCAGGGACGCCATGATAAGAAGCACGCAATCGGCGTTCAGCGCGCGCGACTGGGTGACCTGCCAGGGGTCATACAGGAAATCCTTTCGCAGGCAGGGCAGGGTCACCGCTGCGTGGGCGGCCAGCAAATAGTCATCCGCGCCCTGAAACGACGGGCCATCGGTCAGCACCGACAGACAGGTGGCGCCGCCCGCCTCATACGCCTGGGCCAGCGCTGGCGGATCGAAATCGCCGCGGATCAGACCTTTTGAGGGGCTCGCCTTCTTTATCTCGGCGATCAGGCCATAACCGGTGGCGGCCGCGTCCCGCAAGGCGCGGGCAAAGCCGCGCGGCGGGGCGGCAGCGGCGGCAGCGGTCTCAAGCTCGCTCAGGGTGGTTGTCGCCTTCAGTTGCGCCACTTCGGCCAGCTTGTAGGTCTTGATGCGGTCAAGGATCGTGGTCATCGGAGCCCCTTCAGGCGTTGGTCAGACGGGCAAGCGCCAAAACCTTGGCTCGGGCGGCACCGGAATCGATTGCCTCACGCGCCAACGCGACACCTTCGGCCAGCGTTCCCGCCCGGTCTGCCACAACCAACGCGGCTGCGGCGTTCAAAAGAACCGCGTCGCGGTAGGCGCCGGGGGCACCGTCCAGCAGCGCGCGGAAGGCGGTTGCATTCTCGGCCGGGGTGCCGCCAAGGATCGCCTCGAACGGGTGGGGGGGCAGGCCCGCATCTTCCGGGTGCAGCGTGAAATCATGCACCGCCCCGCCTTCGACCGCCGAAACGCTGGTCGCGCCGCAGATCGAGATTTCGTCGGTCCCGTCCGATCCGTGCACCAGCCAGGCCCTTTCGGTGCCAAGGGCCAGCAGGGTTTCGGCCATCGGACGGATCAGGGCGGGCGAAAACGCGCCGGTCAGCTGACGCTTCACCCCGGCCGGGTTGGTCAAGGGGCCAAGGATGTTGAAGATCGTCCGCGTCCCCAGTTCGGCCCTGACCGGCATCACATGGCGGATCGCAGGGTGGTGCATCGGCGCCATCATGAAGCCGATCCCGGCCTCTGCCAGGCAGCGCTCCACTACCTCGGGGCCGACCATGACGTTCAGGCCCAATTCGGTCAGCGCATCCGCCGCGCCGGACTTGGACGACAGATTTCGGTTGCCGTGTTTCGCCACGATCACACCCGCCCCGGCGACAACAAAGGCCGTGGCGGTTGAGATGTTGAGCGTCCCTTTCCCGTCGCCACCGGTGCCGACAATGTCCATCGCCCCTTCGGGCGCGGTCACGGGCAGGCATTTGCTGCGCATGACGGATGCGGCGGCGGCGTATTCATCGACCGTCTCGCCCCGCGTGCGCAGCGCCATCAGGAAACCGCCCATCTGGGCCGGGGTGCCTTGGCCTTCAAACAGCGCGTTGAAGGCGGCGGTCGCCTCCTCGCGCGTCAGGGGGCGACTGGCGGCAATGCCGATCAGCGGCTTCAACACATCGCTCATGCGGGAACCTTGGCCCGGGCGTCGTCAAGAAAGTTGCGCAACAGCTGGTGGCCATGCTCGCTGGCAATGGATTCCGGATGGAACTGCACGCCCTCGATCAGGTGGTGCTTGTGGCGCAGGCCCATGATCGTGCCGTCCTCGAGCCAGGCGGTGACCTCCAGGTCAGCCGGAAGGGTATCGCGGTCCACGACCAGGGAATGATAACGCGTGGCCTGGAAGGGCGACGGCAAGCCCCGGAACACGCCTTTGCCGACATGGTGCATCGTGCCCATCTTGCCATGGACAATCTCATGGCAGCGGATGACGCGGCCGCCAAACGCCTCTCCAATCGTCTGGTGACCAAGGCAGACGCCAAGAAGTGGAATGCCGGCCGTCGCGGCGGCGCGGGTCAGCGGCAGACAGATGCCGGCGGCGGAAGGGTCGCAGGGGCCGGGGGAAAGCACGATCACCTCTGGCCGCATCGCGAGCACGTCTTGCACCTGCAAGGCATCGTTGCGCTTGACGACGACATCTGCCCCAAGCTCACCCAGATAGTGAACAAGGTTGTAGGTAAAGCTGTCATAGTTGTCGATCAGGAGGAGCATGGCTGCGGGCCCTTCGCGTGGTTGGCAAGGTTATCGCCGATGCAAGGCGCGGTGTAAACCGGGGGCAGGGATGGGGCCGGGCGCAAGGACTGCGCCGGCCGCAAGGGAAATCAACGGCTTGGGGCTGGGCTTTCACACGGTCCCCGGCAATACGCCCGCGACCATGGCCCTCAAAGGCGCGAGGTCATGATCCGTACCCTGTTCCCCAACGAAGAATCGAAACTGCGGCCAGTCCGCACGCGCGACCGCACGCGCAGGACTGCGATCTTTCGCTTTAAGCCCGCGCTCCGCGCCGTCAGTCGCGGGCGTAACAGTCTTCATGGCGAAAGATGTCGTCCTCACCGAAACAGGTGCCAGTTTGCACCTCGATCAGGACGATGGGCATGGTGCCGGGGTTTTCCAGCCGGTGGACCGCACCCAGCGGCACGTCCATCGACTGGTGTTCAGCGATCAGGCTGACCGTGTCCTCCACCGTCACGCGGGCATTGCCCTGAACGACAACCCAGTGTTCGGCCCGGTGGCGGTGTGACTGCAAGCTCAACGCCGCGCTGGCGTCGATATGGATGCATTTGACTTTAAACCGCTCATCACCACCGATCGGCTCATACCAGCCCCAAGGCCGCTGTTCCCGGGCAAAGGTGGTGGCCTGCGAAACCCGTTTCGATTTAAATCGGTCCAACGCCAGCCGCACCGATCGGGTTGAGCCTGCGTCCGCAACCAGGACAGGATCGCGGGTGGCGACGGCAATAATGGTCTTCAGGCCGATCCCGACCAGTTGGATCCCCGCCACCTCGGGCCGCAGGTAGGTGTTTTCGCACGCCAAAGCAGTCGCATCGCCCTGCGCACCTTGAAGCGCACCACCGACAGCCGATCTGACCGTTCAATGATCGCATAGTCGATCGAGATGCTGTCGACCGCGTCCCAAGGGTCGGCGGCCAAGCGGACAAAGCCAATATCAGCCGTCGCAGCAACCAGAGCCGCGGTCGTGGCAGCCAGAATGGCAGGCACATGGCGGCGGGCGTGATCGATCCTGCCGCATAGCTGATCGAAAGCGGGTTACGAAGTCATCAAGAATTCCAGGACGCTTTGTTAGTCAAGGACATGCCAGCCGGCCCTGTACCGCAATTGTCGCAAGCAAAACCCTGACACCCAACGGTTCATATCTGGCCCCAGTCCAGCACCACCTTGCCCGAAAGGCCCGACCGCATGGCGTCAAATCCGTCATGAAAGCGGTCAACCGCAAACCGGTGGGTGATCACCCTGCGGATATCCAGACCGTTTTCCAGCATGGCAATCATCTTGTACCAGGTCTCGAAGATCTCCCGCCCGTAGACGCCCTTGATGGTGATGGCCTTGAAGACGATGCGGCTCCAGTCCACTGGCGATTTGCCGGGGGGAATTCCCAACATGGCAATGCGGCCGCCCATGACCATGTGTTCGACCATCTGGTCAAGAGCCTGTTGTGAGCCTGACATCTCCATGCCCACATCAAACCCCTGCGACATCTTGAGGCTGGGATAAACCGACCGCAGATCAGTGGTCGCCACGTTCACCGGCACCACGTCCGCCACCTGTGCAGCAAGATCAAGCCGGGCCTGGTTGATGTCGGTGATCACCACATGCCGCGCACCAACGTGGCGCGCAACGGCTGCGGCCATGATGCCGATGGGACCAGCCCCGGTGATCAGCACATCCTCACCAATCAGATCAAAGGACAGGGCGGTGTGGACGGCATTGCCAAGGGGATCAAGGATCGCGCCGATCTCGTCATCAATCGCGTCGGGCAGGGGAACGACGTTGAACGCGGGCAGGCGCAGGTATTGGGCGAACGCTCCGGGCTCATTCACGCCGATGCCGCGCGTTTCGGGGTCCAGGTGAAAGCGGCCAGACCGGCTTTGGCGGCTGGTCTTGCCGATCAGGTGGCCCTCGCCGGAACAGCGCTGCCCAAGGCTCAGGCCTTCGACGTTGCGGCCGATCTCCACGATCTCACCGGCGAATTCGTGGCCGGTGACAAGGGGCACGGGCACGGTCCGCTGCGCCCAGTCGTCCCAGTTCCAGATGTGAATATCAGTGCCGCAGATGCCGGTCTTGTTGATTTTGATCAGCACGTCATCAGGGCCAATCTCTGGCACGGGACGGGTTTCCATCCAAAGGCCGGGTTCCGGTCTGGCCTTCACCAAAGCCTTCATTGCGTTGGTCATTGCAAAACTCCCGTGGCTTTTCCGGCGGCAGCGAACGCGTCCAGGGCGACGTTCAGGTCATCGCGCGTCAGGGCCGCATTCATCTGGGTGCGGATGCGGGCCTGGCCTTTGGGGACGACCGGAAAGAAAAAGGGCGCGACATGCACACCCCTTGTGTAAAGGTCTTCGGCCATGGCCTGCGCCAGTTTCGCGTCCCCCAGCATGACGGGTATGATCGGGTGCTCGCCCGGCAAAAGCGTGAATCCCGCATCGGCCAACCCTGCGCGCCAGTAGGTGGCGTTGTCGGCAAGGCGGGCACGCAGATCATCCGCCCCCTCGACAATGTCAAGCGCCGCCAAAGCCGCGCCCACAACAGCAGGCGGCAGCGCGTTGGAAAAAAGATAGGGCCGTGCGCGCTGGCGCAAAAGGTCAATCACCGGCTGCGGCCCGGCGATATAACCGCCCAGGGCACCGCCAAGCGCCTTGCCAAGCGTGCCGGTCAGAAGATCAACCGTCACCCCCGCCCGCGCCGGTGTGCCTGCGCCTTTGGGGCCGGTAAAGCCGGTGGCGTGGCAATCGTCCACCATGACCAGCGCGCCAAACCGGTCGGCCAAAGCCCGGATGTCCGGCAGGTTGGCGTAAAAGCCGTCCATGGAAAACACGCCATCCGTGGCAATCAGGATGAAACGCGCGCCATCTGCCCGGGCCTGTATCAGTTGCGCCTCAAGATCCGGCATGTCGCTGTTGGCATAGCGGTACCGCTTCGCCTTGCACAGCCGGATACCGTCAATGATGCTGGCATGGTTCAGCGCGTCAGAAATCACCGCGTCCTCGGGCCCGAAAAGCGGTTCGAACAGCCCACCATTGGCGTCGAAGCAGGCTGCGAACAGGATGCTGTCTTCCTGGTCCAAATACCCGGCAAGCCGCGTTTCCAGCTGCCGGTGCAGGTCTTGTGTGCCGCAGATGAACCGGACGGATGCCATGCCGAATCCGTGCCCGTCCATCGCTGCCTTGGCAGCCGCAATCAGGCGCGGATCGTCCGCCAGACCAAGATAGTTGTTGGCGCAAAGGTTCAGCATCCGCCGCCCGGCCATCGCCACATGCGCGCCTTGCGCCCCGGAAATCAGGCGTTCCCGCTTCATCAGGCCATCCGCCTCGATCCCGGTCAGCGTGGTAAAGACATGCTCGATAAACGCGGTTTTGTCCGTCATCACAGATTTTCCTCCGGTTTTGCGGAACATCGCAGATCAAACAGGCGTCGTCAACTTAACGGATGAAGTTCCGTTACCACGGAATGAGTTGCTCTTTCTTCAAATACTCCACGGGGGTGCGGGGGTGTGAAACCCCCGCTTGCCTTGGTTCAGCTGTCCTGCACGATCAAAATTGCGCGCGCGGGTCCGTCATGCGAAGCAATTTCATGCGCCCGGTCGGCGCGGTAGCGGGCGACATCGCCGGGGTCCAGCCCCTCGGTCGCGTCGCCTGAGGTTACGCAAAGCCGCCCTTCCAGCACCGTCAGATGCTCCCGGCAGCCAGAGCCATGGGCGTCCGATACCAGCCGCGCACCGGCGGCGAAGACGAGTTCATAGACCTCATGACGGCCAACGGTTTCGGGGGCGGACAGGATGCGAATCTTGACGCCGCCCCGGTCAATCACTGGGGCAAAACTGGCCCGTGTGACCTCGATTCCCGGGGCGGTATTGCCTTCCAGAAGACCGGCAAAGTCCAGTTGCAGGGCCTGGGTCAGCGCCCAAAGCGTCGCAACGGTGGGCGAGGATTCGCCACGCTCGATCTGGCTGACCATGGACCGGCTGACCCCGGACAGTTTTGCCGCCGCATCCAGCGAAAGCCCGCGCGCTTTCCGCGCTTCGCGAAGACTGGCAGCAAGACGGTGATGGATGTCGGATCGGTCTGACATGCCGGAACAGTGCCGGGGAAGAACGGGGGCGTCAACGGTCTGGCTTGTCGATAGCATCGTCACTCATCGTCTGGCGCTGCCCAGTCCCGCACGGCGACGAGAAGACGCAGTCGAACGAGGAGCGGTCAGGTGCCGCAATACGTAACATAATTGCCAAAGCCCGAAGGGGCGGGCAGCGTGAAGCCTTCGCGTTCCACAAATGGCTCACGAATTGCGGTCAAAAGTGCCTCGAACGGGGCCATGTCACCGCTGGTGGCGGCGGTCAGCGCCGCTTCCACCTGGTGATTGCGCGGGATCACGGCGGGGTTTGCTTGCAACAGGCGCCCATTGGCACCCGCCCCGGCACGGGCCTGCCAACGGGGAAGCCAGGCCGCCATCGCGGTGAAGTCGTCGAACAACGGGCGCAGGGCGGCGGGGTCGGCCATACGGCGGAAGGTCAGCGTCCAGTCCGCGCCCACCATTGCCGTCATCAGATCATCCGCCAGCGCGGCATCGCCCGCGTCTTCCCCCACCAGGCCCAGTTTGGTGCGCATCACGCCCAGCCACGCCGTACGGTAGCGCCCGGCGATTCCCTCCAGCAGGCCATTGGCAAGATCGACGGCTCGGTCAGGGTCCGCATCGATCAGCGGCACCAGCGTTTCGGCCAGCCGCGCCAGGTTCCAGCCCAGAATGACCGGCTGGTTGGCATAGGCATAGCGGCCCGAGTGGTCGATCGACGAGAAGACCGTGCCCGGTGCATAGGCATCCATGAAAGCGCAGGGGCCATAGTCGATCGTCTCGCCCGAGATCGCCATATTGTCGGTGTTCATCACGCCATGGATGAAGCCAAGCCCCATCCACTGCGCAATCAGGTTGGCTTGCCGGCCAATCACGGCATCAAGGAAGGCAAGATAGGGGTTCTCGGCGCCCGCAAGATCTGGGTCATGCCGCGCAATCGCGTAATCGGCGACGGCCTTAAGCTGGGCTTTGTCGCCCCGGGCGGAAAAGAACTGGAAGGTGCCGACGCGCAGGTGGCTGGAGGCAACGCGCGTCAGGACCGCACCGGGCAGGGCGGTCTCACGCAGCACCGTCTCACCCGTCGCGACGACGGCCAAGGCGCGCGTGGTCGGCACACTCATGGCGGCCATGAACTCTGAAATCACGACCTCGCGCAGCATCGGTCCGACGGCGGCCTTGCCATCGCCCCCGCGCGAGAACGGCGTGCGGCCCGAGCCTTTCAGCTGGATGTCGAAGCGTTTTCCGTCCGGGGCAACACTCTCACCCAGCAAATGCGCCCGTCCGTCGCCAAGCTGGGCTGAAAAGCCGCCAAACTGGTGCCCGGCATAGGCCTGGGCGATCGGGTCCGCCCCAGGGGGGATGCTTGCACCCGAAAACCAGCTGGCGGCTTCGGCAGGATCAAGCGCCAACCCCAGCCGCGCGGCCAACGGATAATTCAGCATGAGAAGCTGCGGCGCCGGCGCCTGGTCAGGTGCCAGACGCAGATAGGTGCCGGGCAGATCGCGGGCGTAAGTGTTGTCGAAGGTGATGGTCATCGCAGGCCCCCATGTCAGCCCCGATATGTGCTCCGGACCCGGATGGTGCAAGGTGGAGGTGCGGTGTCGAGCCACGGCGAACTTTTCCGATTAGAAAATTCTACAGTGTAAAGGCAGGAAAAGGAAAGTGGTCGGGGCGGAGGGATTCGAACTCTCGACCTACGGTACCCAAAACCGTCGCGCTACCAGGCTGCGCTACGCCCCGACGATGCAGCACTTAGCGGGAAAGATCGGGATTGAAAAGCCTTACCGTGCACAAGCCCGCACGTTCCCGGATTTACTCGGCGCAGGGCCAGGCGGCTGCGGTCTGCGGCACCGCCGGATGGCGCAAGGCAGCACCCGGCGCAATGCCAAGCCGCGCGGCCAGCCCGCCATTCACCTCAAGCACGAACACCACATCCGTGCCGCCGTCGATCGGCGTCAGATCCCCCGGCACGGCATTGGAATGGACGCGCGTCACCCGGCCCGTCGCATCGGCAAAGATCATGTCCAGCGGGATCAGCGTGTTCTTCATCCAGAAACTCGCGCGGCGCGGGCTTTCATAGACGAACAGCATCCCCGCATCCGGGGCCATCTCGGCACGAAACATCAGGCCACGGGACCGCTCGTCCGGGCTGTCGGCAAGTTCGACGGCAAAGCTTTCGCTACCCCCGGACCAGCGCAGGTCCACCCGGTCAGGCGCGCAAGTCGCCTGCGCCAGCACCGGTGACGGCACCGACACAGCCAGCAGACCAGCGACCAGGACGGATGGCAAAAATCCGCGCATCAGGGAGGAACCCGCGTGGCTGCTTCCCAAGACACGACCTGAACCGCCATGCGCCCGCGCCGGCCTTCGATGATGCGCAAAGCCACAGCCTCACCCGCCGCAAGGTCGGCAAAACCGGACACGCGCAGCACTTCGGCATGGATGAACACATCCTCGGGCCGCGAAAAGACGTTGGCAAACCCAAAGCCCTTGCCCTTGTCGAACCACTTGACGCGGGCAGGCTCCATCGGCAGGGCAAGGATATCCTCACCCAGCATCTGGCCGGCTTCGTCAGCCAACGGAAAGATGACGCCCTCCGGCGGATCTATGCGCACAACTTCAACGGCTTGCACGCCGCGCAAGGTTTGCTGAACGCGCACAACGATGCCCGCGCCATCGGCCACTGAACCCTGGCCATAATTCCGCAGCACATTGGCGTGCAGCAGGATGTCAACATTTGTGTCGTCGGAAACAATGAAACCAAAACCCTTTGAAGGATCAAACCACTTAACCCGACCATGCACGATCTGCATGACCTCTTCGTCTTCCGTCATCAGAAGGCCTTCTCCCCAGAATGAGCCCCTTAAGCGCGTCACTTGCGACGATTAGCAGCGCAGGTTCAAGTGGGAATCCGCACCATTTGGGCACGCTGTGACGCAACTGTGTCAAAACTACGGATTAAGGCGCTGCGTCAGCCAGGGGCTTTCAAGCCGTTCGCGCGACCAGCGAAAGCGGTCATGCAACCGGAAGGCACCATCTGCCCAGAACTCGACCTCAAGCGGCATGATGCGGATACCGCCCCAGTTTGGTGGCCGCGTCGGATTGGGACCTTTGGTGATCGCGACCCGCGCCGCTTCGGCCATCAGCGCCTCACGCGATGACAACGGCTGCGACTGCTGCGACGCCCATGCGCCCAGCCGCGACTTCAGGCTGCGGCTGGCATAATAGGCGTCGGCCTGCGGGCCATCTTCCCGCGTCGTCATGCCCCGCACCCTGATCTGACGCCGCAGCGATTTCCAGTGCAGCACGAACGCCGCCTTGCCCGAAGCCTCGATTTCCTGCCCCTTGCGTGAATCGTAGTTGGTGTAAAACACGAACGCACCGCCGCCTGTGCCTGAAAGCTCGATCTCTTTCAGCAGCACCATACGGACATTCGGCAGCCCATCGCCATCCACCGTGGCCAGCGCGATGGCGTTCGGATCGTTGGGTTCCACCGGCTCGGCTTCTGCCAGCCAGCTTTGGGCCAGGGCGAAGGGGTCGCTGCCCGCGAAGATGCCGTTGCGATCCATCTGGGAACTCCTTGCCCGGGCGGCAGGACCCGCCTTGAAGGACGGGCCTGCATCGCCTACACGTCGAAAAGAATGTAAAGGTGGGCTAGGGGTCAGGAATGTCAACCGGACTGATGCACGGCAAGCGCGGGCTGATCATGGGCCTTGCCAACGACAAGTCGATTGCCTGGGGCATCGCGCAGGCCGTTGCGGCCCAAGGGGCCGAACTCGCCTTTTCCTATCAGGGCGAGGCGCTGAAAAAACGGGTGGAGCCGTTGGCCTCAAGCCTGGGCCAGCCACTTTTGTTCGAATGTGACGTGGCCAGCGACGACAGCATTGACGCCCTCTTTCACAGCTTGCAGGTCGAATGGGGGCAACTGGACTTTCTGGTCCATGCCATCGGCTTTGCCGACAAGAATGAATTGCGCGGCCGCTATGTCGACACATCGCGCGCGGGGTTTGCGCTGGCGATGGACATCTCGGTCTACAGCTTCACTGCGGTCTGCCAGCGGGCGGCGGCAATGATGGGGCCGGGCGGCAGCCTTCTGACCCTCACCTACTACGGTGCGGAAAAAGTCATGCCGCATTATAACGTGATGGGCGTGGCCAAGGCGGCGCTTGAGACCTCCGTTAAGTATCTGGCCAATGATGTCGGCCCGCAAAACATCCGCGTCAACGCCATTTCGGCTGGCCCAATCAAGACACTGGCCGCATCTGG
>JANPJU010000142.1:0-32848 GCA_031425675.1 Paracoccaceae bacterium
CGCCGATGCCAACGCGGCAAAGTTCGGGCGCACCAGGGCAGAGCGGGCATTGGACCAGGCCAAGTCCGAGAAGGCCGAGCGCGATCTGGACGCGCATAAGCGCGAAACGGATTAACTGGCGCTTAACCGTGGTCTGGCAGCCTGCCCGGACGGAGGTATGCCATGACCACTCTTCCCGCCTACCTTTCTGCTGACCACTGGGTCGCCCATCTGTTCACATCGCGAGCGGCCCGGGAAGGTGGCGTGATCCGGCGGAAGGTGCGCGATGTCGAGCGCTTTGTCGGTCGCGAGCCATTCCTGGAGGAGATGAGACGGCGCGGCTTTCCAGTTGTTGAGAACGCCGGCCAATTCGTCATCTTCTGCAACCGCGAGCCCCTTCGCAGGATCGTGTGAGCGATTTCTTCGAAGAAATCGCACCGGACCCTTCAAAGGGTCCGGACCGGAGTTTTCGAAAACTCCGGTGACAAAGCAAGTAATCAAGCGCTACGCTCCCGCCATGACCACCCGACCTGCCAAACGCTCGCTCACCCTGCACGGCCATCGCACCAGCGTCTCGCTGGAGGCACCCTTCTGGGACGCCTTCCGCGAAATCGCCGCCGCCCGGCAGGTCCCTCTCAACCAGCTTGCGGCCGAAGTCGACGACGCCCGCTCAGGCGACGAGGGCCTGGCCTCGGCGATCCGGCTTTACGTCCTGGCGTTCTATCGTTCGGCAACCGTCTGAAGCGTCGGGGCCAGGTCACCATATCCGGTAAAGCGCCGTTCATATGCCAAACCCAGCCGCGCGGCGCAGTCTTCGGCCTTCGCGTCCAGCGCCGGGTCATTCACTTGTGCCTGATAGATCAGCTTGGTGTAGTTGCCAAAGTACATGTCCC
This sequence comes from Paracoccaceae bacterium, assembly GCA_031425675.1. GTDB lineage: Bacteria > Pseudomonadota > Alphaproteobacteria > Rhodobacterales > Rhodobacteraceae > Tabrizicola. Next base: position 873 of record JANPJU010000142.1, read on the forward strand.
GCAATTCCGGGTGTTTGTCCAAACCCATGGGCCGCCACACGAACGCATCGAACTGTCGGACCAGAAAGTCGGTCAGGTAGAACGCAGTGAATTCCGTTTCAGACTTGGCAGCGAAAGCGGCATTACCTTCAAAGAACGAATAGCAATGCGGCCCTTCCACCATCTGGACGCCCAATTCCTTGCACTTTTGGAACAATTGGCCGCCGGTGCCGCAATCGGCATAGACAACGAAAATGCTGTCATACCGACCGCGCGCTTCGGTGACAGCGGTCTCGACCGCAGGGATGATCCGGTCCGGCCAAAGGTGCAGTTTGGCGGGCAGGCACTGCAGGTCAAGGTGGTCCCACCCGTTCACGGCCTTGAGGGCAAGGATCTCATGCGCAAGGGCACCGCAGGCGATCAGCAGCACCTGTCCCGTCCGAACGGGCGCAAGACCAATTTCGCTTAGGACCACATCATCCATGGCGTCCCCTTGGCCAATTCGTACAGCCAGATGGCGTTATCGACCGACCCGCGACCAAGCCAGAATCAGGCTGGCCGACACCGCCGCAAAAGCCACAGCAGCAAACGGCAGGCCGGACCAGAGCGCAAGCGCCAGCGTCAAGCCCGCCGACAGGATCACCAAAGCGATCAGTCCCAGAAAGTGTGTCAGTGGCATCACAGTGCCTCCTCACCCAATAACCTGCGCGTCTGAAACGGTTTTCGCAAGTCCTGTCAGGATCACAGCAGCGTGCGCAGCCCGCAGAGGCGCGCAGTTTGCGCTGGGATCTGTCGGCCTGAAGTCGTCAGGCGCCAAGCTGGTTGTGCTTGCGGGCCACGAACTGCTTGGCGGTTTCGACGGCCACGGCGGCATCGCGGCAGTAGGCGTCGGCACCAATGGCGCGGCCGAACTCTTCGTTCAGGGGCGCACCGCCGACCAGCACGATGTAATCCTCGCGCATGCCCTTTTCCTTCATCGTGTCGATCACGACTTTCATGTAGGGCATCGTGGTCGTCAGCAGGGCAGACATGCCCAGGATATCGGGCTGTTCACGCTCCAGCGCCTCAAGGTATTTCTCAACCGAGTTGTTGATGCCAAGATCAAGCACCTCAAAACCGGCGCCTTCCATCATCATCGCGACAAGGTTCTTGCCGATGTCGTGAATGTCGCCCTTGACGGTGCCGATCACCATCTTGCCCATGCGCGGCGCGCCGGTTTCCACCAGAAGCGGCTTGAGGATGAACATGCCAGATTTCATCGCGTTCGCCGCCAGCAGCACCTCAGGCACGAACAGGATGCCATCGCGGAAGTCGGCACCAACGATCGTCATGCCGGCCACCAACGCCTTGGTCAGCACGTCATAAGGCGTCCAGCCGCGCGCGATCAGCAGGTTGACCGCATCCTCGATTTCTTCCTTCAGACCGTCGTAAAGGTCATCGTGCATTTGCAGCACAAGTTCGTCATCGGAAAGATCGGCAAGGATGATTTCGTCTTCGTCGGCCATCGGCTGGGCTCCAAGCGGAAGGGTCTGTGATCATGCATGGGCACAAAGCGGCGGTGCCACTGTTCGCCAAGCGACATACACCGGATGAAAGCCGACAGAAAGGCGTCGCCGCAGGGAAAGTTGTGGCAAATGTTCCGTCTTCGTTCTATGTTTGCGGCCATGGCAGACGAAACCATCCTTCCCGGACAAAAGTTGCGTGGGCGCGGTGCGGACAGCAACGCCGCCGGGCGCTTTGAACGCCAGACTCAGGCCGCGCACCATGACGGCTGGGACCTGGAGGAGGAGGAGCGTCTGGTCCGCACCGAGACCCGGCTGGAACGTCCAAGGTCGGCGATCACCTACAACCGGTCGCCCGATCTGCCGTTTGACCGGTCGATCAACCCCTACCGCGGCTGCGAACATGGCTGCGTTTATTGCTACGCCCGGCCCAGCCATGCCTTTCTTAACCTTTCGCCGGGGCTGGATTTTGAGACCCGGCTGATCGCCCGCCCCGGCATCGCCGCCGTGCTTGACGCCGAACTTCGCCGCCCGTCCTACAAGGTGGCCCCCATTGCCATCGGCACCAACACCGATCCTTACCAACCCATCGACAGCGACCATGGCCTGATGCGTCATATCTTGCAGGTCCTGTCGGATTTTCGCCACCCGGTGTGGATCACCACGCGCGGCACGCTGGTGGAACGCGACATCGACCTTCTGGCACCGATGGCCGCCCAAGGTCTGGCGGCGGTTTCGATCAGCATCACCACGCTGGATGAGCGGCTGGCCCGGCAGATGGAGCCTCGCGCGCCCGCGCCAATGCGGCGGTTAAGGATGATCCGGGCGCTGGCCGAAGCGGGCATTCCGGTGCGGGTGCAAGTCTCGCCCCTGATCCCGGCACTTACGGATCATGAGCTTGAGGCGATCATGGCCGCCGGGGCCGATGCAGGGGCGAGCTATGCCAACTCCATCCCGCTGCGCCTGCCGCTTGAGGTGGCTGACCTTTTCCGCCGCTGGATTGAGACGACCTTCCCTGACCGCGCCACCCGCGTCATGGGCCGCGTGCGAGAATTGCACGGCGGGCGCGATTATGACCCCGAGTTCGGAACCAGAATGACCGGTCAGGGCCTTTGGGCCGACCTGATCCGCCGCCGGGCTGACGTGGCTCGCAAGCGGCTGGGCCTTGGCAGCGGCATGCCGCCGCTGCGTTGCGATCTTTTTCGCCCGCCGCCACGCGCCGGGGATCAATTGACGCTGTTTTGACCGGCTGATGAGCCAATTTTTTCAACAAGATTGGGCCAGAGCCTTCAAGAGGTCCGGTCCTTAGTTCTCGAACATTCCGGGACTATCCCCGCCGCCCACGCCGTTCCCGCTTGGGATCGCCGGAAGTATCCCCCGTCCCGTCCGAGGCCGAGGAGAACCCGCCAAGATGGGCCGAAATATCCTCAAGCGTCGGGTGCGCACCCTTTGGGCGGCTTTCCAGCGCATGGCGCATGGCGCGCAGATGTTCGGGCATCGTGCCACAGCAGCCACCGATGATCCGCACCCCGGCGTCGCGGGCCAGAACCGCGTATTCGGCCATCAGGTCCGGCGTGCCATCATAATGGATGTGACCGTCATGATACTTCGGTATGCCCGCATTGCCCTTGGCAATCAGCGGGCGGGCGGTGCCAGTGGCGGCAAAGCCAAGGACGGTGCGCATCAGGTCGGACGCACCGACACCGCAGTTGGCGCCAAAGGCAATCGGCGGGTTTGGCAGCTTTTCCACCATGTCCGCCATCGCGGCCGAAGTCACGCCCATCATCGTGCGCCCGGCTGTGTCAAAGCTCATCGTGCCGCACCACGGCATACCGGCCAAGGCCGCCGCTTCGGCTGCGGCCTTGTATTCTTCGACCGCGCTGATCGTCTCGATCCACAGGACATCCGCCCCGCCCGCCTTCAGCCCTTCGGCCTGTTCATGGAACATCTCGACCGCAAGGGCGTGGGTCAGGGTGCCCATCGGCTCGAAAATCTCACCTGTCGGGCCGACCGATCCCGCCACTACCACCGTGCGGCCCGAGGCATCGGCGATTTCGCGGCCAAGGGCGGCGCCGACGCGGTTCAGCTCATGCACGCGGCCTTGCGCCTGGTGCAGTTTCAACCGGCTGGCGTTGCCGCCGAACGTGTTGGTGAGAAAGATGTCCGACCCCGCCTCAACCGCGCCGCGATACAGCGTGCGAATGTTGTCGGGCCGGTCGGTGTTCCAGAACTCTGGCGGTTCGCCAGATTCGAGGCCCATATTGAACAGATTGGTCCCCGTGGCCCCATCGGCCATCAACCATTCGCGTGAGGCAAGCATCCGGGTCAGCGCATCGGTCATTGTCGGGGTCCTTTCAACCAAGGTCCCCTATCCTCTGCCATGGCCCGGCAGGAGAGGCAAATTCATATTCCGCATCACGTGATGGCGTCCACCTCATGCCCCGCCTGTCAGAAGGCGGATCAGCCGGCGGATCACAGGCAATCGCTAAGTTCAATGTCTAGACCCAAGCGGTCGGCCAAGACGCGCAGTTCAGCCAGGACCATCTCGCGATCAGGCAAGCATCCTGCGACCACGCGAATATGCCCTTTGAAGCCAGTCGGGCCCAGCGCCGCGATCATCTCGCAGGCATCGAACTTGACGCCGAACAAGGGCACGACCAGCAGATCAACCCCTCTCAGGTCGTCGTCAGGGCACAGCGAGTCATCGCACAGCAAGATCTTCATGCTGATCGGAAATTTTGAAATTCCTGGACCAAAAATCACGGCCGGGGTGATCAACATGCAGGTCTCCAATGCTTGTCTAAAATAAATGGGCGACAAGCGGACCGGCCGCAGATCGTGCGACCGGAAACCACAGATTGCCAACGAGGGCGTGAAAAATTGCCCCGTCCTGCCGCCGCCCCGGTCACCGACCGGAAGCGATCATATGCACAACGGCGGCCGGCTGGGCTTGTTCCCAACTTCGCCAAATATTATTGGATTGCTTTGGCCACAGCGTCGCCGGGCACCGAAGTGTGCCTTGCAGCACCTTTCAGGCCACTGGCCAGAGGTCAGCTCCGCCAGTGGCCTGATCTATCGTCAGTTTTCGGTCATCAGCTGCGATTTGGCCACTGGCAGCAACTCTGCCATCTTGGCCCGGATCTGGTCCGCGCTGGCTTTGCCGGCCAGATCGGCCACCAATTTCCGGACCACGTCCTCGATCCCGGCCTCCTCGAAATCGGCGCTGACGACTTCCATGGCATAGGCTGCAGCCTCGTCGTGGGTCTTGCCCATCAGTCTAGCCGCCCACAACCCGGTCAGCTTGTTGCGCCGCGCCTCGGCGCGGAACTGCATTTCGCTGTCATGGGCAAACTTGTTTTCAAAGGCGTTTTCGCGGTCGTCGAAAGTGGTCATCAGGGGCCCCCATGGAGTTTGGTGTCGGGTCACGTTGCGCTTCATATGCCCCTCGGACAGGCTTGCCGCAAGCCCCCTCTCCCCCCCTTCAACGGCCCTCACACGGCTTGCGACCGCGCGACCCTTGGACTATAGGCCAATGGAACACCCCAAGGGGCGCGCGCGTCCCGCGAGGCACCCGTCATCGGAGCACGCATGGCACGGCGCAAGAAGGTCTACGAAGGCAAGGCCAAGATCCTCTATGAAGGCCCGGAACCCGGCACCCTGATCCAGTATTTTAAAGACGACAGCGCCCCCACCGTCGCCGCACCCGCCACGCTGGAGGGCAAAGGCGTTCTGAACAACCGCCTGTCGGAATTCTTCATGACCGGGTTGAACCAGATCGGCGTGCCGACGCATTTCATCCGCCGGATCAACATGCGAGAACAGCTGGTCCGCATGGCCGAGATCATCCCGCTTGAGGTGGTGGTGCGCAACTATTCTGCCGGACCGATGGTTGCCCGTCTGGGTATTCCCGAGGGCACCCAGCTGCCCCGGCCCATCGTGGAATATTACTACAAGGATGATCGGCTGAACGCGCCGCTGGTTGCGGAAGAGCATATCGTCGCCTTCGGCTGGGCCAACCAGCAGGATCTGGACGACATCATCGCCCTGGCATTGCGGGTGAATGACTTCCTGTCCGGCGTGATGATGGGTGTCGGCATCCGACTGGCGGATTTCAAGATCGAGGTAGGCCGCGTATGGGACAATGATTACATGCGCCTGATCGTGGCCGATGAGATCAGCCCCGACAGCTGCAGACTGTGGGACATGCGCCTGCCTGAACGCCCCGACGGCACCCTGCCCGACCCGCAGCCGATGAACGACGTCTACAGCGAACTGGCCCGCCGTCTGGGGGTCATGCCCTCGAATGTCACCCACACCACGAAGCCCACCCTGATCAACTGACCTGCCAAGCCCGGAGATCCTGATGAAAGCCCGCGTTACCGTCATGCTGAAATCCGGTGTCCTCGATCCGCAAGGTGAGGCGGTGCGCCACGCGCTAGGCTCACTTGGCTTTGACGGGGTGATGGGCGTGCGGCAAGGCAAGGTGATCGAGCTTGATCTGGCCCAGACCGACCCCGCGCAGGCCGAGGACGAGGTCAAGGCGATGTGTGAAAAGCTGCTGGCAAACAGCGTCATCGAAAGCTACCGGGTCGAGGTTCTGTAAAACAGCCTACAGCGGCGCAAAGCGGCAGCAGACCCGCAGCCCGCGTCCCGCAGCGCCCGGGCCGAACTGGCAGGCCGCCCCGAAAAGCATCGCGATTTCCGCCACGATGGCCAGTCCAAGGCCCGACCCACCGTCCGCTTCTGGTGTGCGTGCCATGCGCTGCGGCTGGGCCGCCATGTGCAGCGCGGCCAGCCGGTCGCGTGGCAGACCGGGGCCGTCATCCTCCACCTCCAGTATCACCGTGTCGCCCGTCTTTTGCACCCGCACCGTCACCACCGCCCCTCGCCCCGCATAGCGCAGCGCGTTGTCCACCAGGTTGCGCAGAAGTTCCGCCGCAAGCACCGGGTCGGCCAGAACCTCGGCCTCGGCCAGACCTTCATAGCCAAGGTCGATCCCCGCATCCGAGGCAGCGGGCAGCGCCTCGCCCGTCACGTCCCGCGCAAGGGCGGCCAGATCGACCGGCACCAGCGTCAGACCGGTTGCCGCCGCATCAACCCGCGCCAGCGCCAGAAGCTGCGCCAGCACCCGTTCGGCCCGCACCAGCGCCGCCTCGGCCTTGTCCAGCGCGGCGTCCGCCTGCCCCCGGTCCCCGGCCCGCCGGGCCAGCGCCAGTTGGGTGCGCAAGGTGGCAAGCGGCGTGCGCAACTGGTGGCTGGCGTTCCCGGTGAAATGCCGCAGCGCCGCCACCGCGCCATCCAGCCGCGCCATGAAGCTGTTGATCGCGCTCGCCAAAGGCGCCGCCTCCAGGGGCACCTGTGCTTGCAGCGGGCGCAAGTCGTCCGGTGTGCGTTCGGCAATGGCGGCTCCCAGCCGGTCCAGCGGGCGAAAGGCCAGCGTCACTGCCACCCAGACAATCCCCACGATGCAGCCGATCAACACCAAAATCCGCAGCGCCGAGCGGATCAGGATCTGCCGCGCCAGCGCCGACCTCGCCCGCGTCGATTCCGCCACTGTGACGGTGAAGGCCACCGACTCGGCCCCGGTCGAGATTTGCCGCAAAAGCGTGGCGCTGCGGATCGGCACCGCGCCGAAAAGCCCATCGGCAAAGGCGATCCCGTCTTCGCCCGGGGCCAGCACCGCCAGCGCCTCATACCCGGTCAGGAACGTCCCAGCCGGGGCATCCACCCGGTAGAACACCTGATCCTCGGCGGCTGAAGCAAGCATTTCCAGCGCCGCAAAGGGGATGTCCACTTCAAGGCCCCCGCCTTCGTCGACTGTCACCCGCTCGGCGATGGCAAGGGCCGACCCTTCCAGCACGCGGTCTGAAAGACCCTGCGCCGTCCGCACCGCCTCAAACCAGGTGTCGACAAGCGCCACCACCCCGATCAGGGCGGCGGCCAATGTCAGGCCCAAAAGCAGCCGGCGGCGCAGGGAATATCCGGTCATCCCGGCTCTACCGGGCGTTCCAGAAGGTAGCCAAGGCCCCGCGCCGTGCGCAAGATCAGCCCATAGGGCGCGATCCGACGGCGCAGGCGCGAGACGTATTGTTCGATCGCATTGTCCGACAAAAGGTCATCCAGTGAGGTCAGCGATTGCACGATGGCCTCTTTCGTCACCACCTTGCCCGCGCGCAGAAAGAACAGCTCCAACAACGCGCGTTCGCGGGGCGGCAGGTCAAGATCCCCCTCATCCGCCCGAAACTGGCGTGTTGTCATGTCCAGCGTCAACCCGCCCAGCCGGACGACGGAGGACCGCAATCCCGCCTGCCTGCGCAACAGCGACCGCACGCGCGCCTCAAACTCGCGCACGTCAAAGGGTTTGGACATGTAGTCGTCCGCCCCAAGGTCGAGGCCCCGCACCCGCTCCTCCGCCGATCCGCGTGCCGTCAGGATCATGACGGCGGGCGACGGCGTCCGCGCCCGAATCCGGCGCAAAAGGCTAAGGCCGTCAAGGCCCGGCAGGTTGAGGTCCAGGATCACCAGCTCAAACTGTTCGGCCAGAAGCAGCGCCTCGGCGGCAAGCCCGTCGTTGACACAGTCGACCGCATGGCCCGACCCCGCCAGAAGCGTGGTCAACGCCTCGGCCAATGGCAGATCATCTTCGACAAGCAGCAGTCGCATGGCCCCCCCTGTCCTCCAGCCTAAAGCAGCCGCCGCCGCCGGGAAAGCGCCAAGGCTTCGGCCTGCGCACCCCCGATTTCGTGCAAGAAATCGGACGGGGAATTTCCAAAATTCTGCGTGCGGCCTCAATGCTTGAGCGACGGGTTCGGATCGGGCAGGCTTCGCGCATGTGGCGCGCCCTGATCCTGTCCCTGACGTTCACAACCCAGGCCTTTGCCGAGGTTGCCCGCTTTGCCGCACCGTCGGCAGAAGTGGCAACGCTGCGCATCTACTCCACCCTCGACCAGCCGCTTGCCGCCCCATTGATCACTGCGTTTCAGGACGAAAACCCCGGCATCACCGTCTTTTACGAAGATCTGCTGGCCGCCGAAATCGCCACCCGCGTCATCGCCGAGACGGACGCAGGTGCGCCTACCGCCGACTTCGTCTTTTCCTCCGGCATGGACCTGCAGGTAAAGCTGGCCAATGACGGCTATGCCCAAAGCGTCACCGTCCCCCTCGCCGCCGCCTGGCCCGATTGGGCGAACTGGCGCGACATGGCCTTTGCGCTGACCTATGAACCCGGGGTGCTGGTCTGGCACAAGCCGTCCTTCCCCGACGGTCCGCCCCAGTCACGGCTGGACCTGATCGCCTGGGCCAAGACCCCCGCCGCCATGGGCCGCATCGGCACCTATGACGTGGCGCGCTCGGCGGTCGGCTACCTGTACCTCGCCCGCGACGCCGAACATTTCGCCGATATCTGGTCGCTGGTGGCTGCGATGGGCCGGGCCGATCTGCAGACCTATCCCACTAGCCAGGCGATCATCGACCGCGTGGCCGACGGGCGGCTGGCCATCGGCTACAACATCCTTGGCTCTTACGCCGACGCCCGCGCCCGCAGTGAGGCTGACCTTGGCGTCGTTCTTCTGCGCGATTTCACCGTGGTCACCAGCCGCGTGGGTCTTGTGCCCCGCGCTGCCGCCCGGCCTGACCTTGGAACTGCCTTCCTTGCCTTTCTGATGGGCCGCGAAGGCCAGACCCTGATGGCCGACCGCCTGCGCCTTGGCGCGGTATCGCTGGAGGTGTCTGGCCAGAATACCGCCCGCGCGATGGAGGCCGCCCTTGGCAACCAGCTGCGCCCGGTGCCGGTCAGCCCGGGGCTTCTGGCCTATCTGGACCAGTCGAACCGCGCCCGGCTGATTGCCCGCTGGCAGGCCGCCTTGACCGCGCCCTGACGCTTTGCCCTGACGACGTGTTGACCCTGTCAGCTTTCTGACAGCTTTTTGTGATGCAGTGCTATGATGGGATCGGCACGAGGAGGTGCCGCCCGCCAAAGACCGGCACGCCATGTGCCACAGGGAGGAGACCAGAATGAAACACGCCCTTCTCGGCGCGGCCTTTGCCGTAGCCGCCGCAACCGCAGCTTTTGCGGAAGATTACATGATCATGGCCCCCGCTGCCCCCGGTGGCGGCTGGGACAGCACCGCCCGCACCCTGCAAGAGGTGCTGGTTGCCGAAGGCATCGCCGGCAATGTGCAGGTCCAGAACGTTCCGGGCGCGGGCGGCACCGTGGGTCTCGCGCAGTTCGCCTCCTCGGCGGCGGGCGACCCGTCGCAGCTGATCGTCGGCGGCTATGTCATGGTCGGCGCAATCCTGACCAACGCCTCGCCGGTAAGCCTCGCCGACGTCACCCCGATTGCCCGTCTGACCGGTGAGGCCGTGGCGATTGCCGTTCCCGCCGCATCCGAGCTTCAGACCATTCAGGATCTGGTCGAGAAAATGAAGGCAGATCCGGGGTCCGTGTCCTGGGCGGGCGGTTCGGCAGGCGGGGTGGACCACATCACCGTGGGTCTTCTGGCCAAGGCTGCGGGCGTTGACCCTACCAAGATCAACTATGTCGCCTTTTCCGGCGGGGGTGAGGCGCTGGCCGCCATCCTTGGCAATCAGGTGACTGCGGGCATTTCCGGCGTTGGCGAATTCCTGCCGCAGGTTGAAGCGGGCACCATGCGCATCCTCGCCGTGTCGACGGAAGGCCGCTGGCCCGGCACCGACGCGCCGACGCTGATGGAAGCGGGCTATGACGTTGCCGTGCAGAACTGGCGCATGATCGCCGCCGCCCCCGGCCTGACCGATGAACAAAAGGCCGCCGTCCTGGCCGACATCGACACCCTTGCCAAGTCCGAAGGCTGGAAAGCCGCCCTTGCGTCGAAGAACTGGGCCGACACCTATCTTGCCGGGCCGGAGTTTGAGGCGCAGCTGGCCAAGGAAGTGGATGCCACTACTGCCATTCTCAAGGACATCGGTCTGGTGCAATGACCGGCCAAACCGAAACCGGACGTCGCCCCGATGGGGCGGCGTTCATCATCGCCGCTCTACTGGCTGCGTTCGGGGCGGTCCTTTTGTGGGACGCCAGCCTGATACCTGACAAGGGCGGCTATGCCGGGATCGGCCCTGCCGCCATGCCAAAGGTGGTGGGCTGGGGCCTGATCGCGCTTGCCGCCGCAACGCTTGCGGGGGCCTTCCGGGGCCGCCTTGCCTCGATCCCGCGTCAGAACCCGGTGCCTTTGCTGCTGATCGGCGCGGGTCTTGTCTGTCAGATAGCGTTGCTGCATGTGGCAGGCTTTGCCGTCGCCACCGGCATCCTGTTTGCCGCCACCGCCGCCGCCTTCGGCAAGCGGAACCTCCTTCTTACCCTGCCATTGGGCTATGCGCTGGCCTTCGGCATCTACGGTCTGTTTGACGGCATCCTGCAGTTGAACCTGCCGGGCGGCTGGCTTGAAACCCTGATCTACGGGGGCTGACGATGAGCACCTTCGACTTCCTGCTTCAGGGCCTTGGCACCGCGATGGAGCCGATGATCCTGCTTTACGCGCTGATCGGCGTGACCCTTGGAACAGCGGTCGGTGTCCTGCCCGGGATCGGCCCGGCGCTGACCGTGGCACTTCTTCTGCCCGTCACCTACGGACTGGACCCTGCGGGATCGCTGATCATGTTCGCGGGCATCTACTACGGGGGCATGTATGGCGGATCGACCACCTCGATCCTGCTGAATACCCCCGGTGAAAGCGCATCCATCGTCACGGCACTGGAAGGCAACCGCATGGCCAAGGCTGGCCGTGGCGGCCCGGCGCTGGCCACAGCCGCCATCGGGTCCTTCGTGGCGGGGCTTCTGGCGACCCTGGCCCTCGCGTTCCTTGCCCCGCATATCGTCAAGCTGGCGCTGGTCTTCGGCCCACGCGAATACTTTGCCCTGATGATGCTGGCGTTCGTCACCGTGTCCGCCGCCTTCGGCGAATCCACGCTGAAGGGCCTGACCTCGCTCTTCATCGGCCTTGGCCTTGCCACCATCGGCATCGACAGCCTGACCGGGCAGGCCCGCATGTCCTTTGGCGTGCCGCAACTTCTGGACGGGATTGAGGTGACGACCCTTGCCGTAGCCATGTTCGCTTTGGGTGAGTGTCTGTTCGTCGCCGCCCAGACCCACGGGCTTGACGACAAGGTTGAGGCGATCAAGGGCTCAGTCCGGATGACCGCGGCCGATTGGCGCCGGTCCTGGCCCGCCTGGCTGCGCGGCACCGCCATCGGTTTTCCCATCGGGGCCATGCCTGCCGGGGGCGCGGACATCGCCAGCTTCCTGTCCTACGGCACCGAAAAGCGCATGTCGAAACACCCCGATGAGTTCGGCCACGGCGCGATTGAGGGCGTCGCAGGGCCAGAGGCCGCGAACAACGCCGCCGCCGCCGGAACGCTTGTGCCACTGCTGACCCTTGGCCTGCCGACGACCGCCACGGCGGCCATCATGCTTGCGGGGTTCCAGCAGTTCGGCCTGCAGCCGGGGCCGCTGTTGTTTGCCACCGCACCGCAACTGGTCTGGGGGCTGATCGCCAGCCTGCTGGTCGCCAACGTGATGCTCTTGGTCCTGAACCTGCCCCTGATCCGGTTCTGGGTCCTCCTCTTGCGCATCCCGCGTCCATGGCTTTACGCAGGCATCCTGATGTTTGCCACCCTTGGCACCATTGGCGTGAACCCCTCCCCGGTGGAGCTTTCGATGCTCCTTCTGTTCGGGTTCATGGGCTATGGCTTGCGGCTTTTCGGTTACCCCATCGCGCCTGTGGTCGTGGGGCTGATCCTGGGGCCCATGGCGGAACAACAATTGCGCCGGGCTTTGGCGATTTCGCAAGGCGATTGGACGACGCTGGTCTCAACCCCGCTGTCAGCCAGCCTTCTGGGCATTGCGGCGCTGGCGCTGATCGTGCCCCTGATCCTGCGCTTGCGCGGCAAGGGTCAGGTCCTGACCCAGATCGCCGGCGACAGCGACTGACCGCCGCGACACCGGAGGTTTCAAAAACTCCGGTGCAATTTCTTCGAAGACGTCGGCGGGTGGCGGACGCGCAAGTCTTTGGCTGACTACCGCCGCGCAACCCGCAGCCAGATGCCGTCCTTCGCCCGCACCGTCAGATGCGCCACCGGAACGGGCACATGTTCAGGCAGCGCCTCGAACCGGAAAGCCCGAACGAGGTGGGAAAGCAACAGCGTGCCCTCCAGCATCGCAAACCCCGCCCCGGGGCAAACGCGCGCCCCGCGTGAAAACGGCAGATAGCCGTCCCGCGCCGCTTCCTTGCCCTCACCCGCCCAACGGTCGGGGTCAAACTCATCGGGCCGGTCCCACAGGCGTTCATGCCGGTGCAGGTGCCAGGGGCTGATCACCACCTGCGCGCCGGGCTTTACCGTGCGCCCCCGAAACTCCTCCACCTGAATGGTTTCGCGCACCATCATCGGTACGGGCGGGTAAAGGCGCAACGCCTCACGGAAGACATCGCGGGTAAAGCGCAGGGTGCCCACCACCCCGAACACTGGCCGCAAAGCCACCGCTTCAGCCGCCACCCTGTCTTGCACTTCCGAGTGCGTGGCCAGCAGATACAGCGCCCAGGCCAGGGCCGAGGCACTGGTTTCATGCCCGGCCAGAAAGAAGATCGCCACCTGATCGACCATCTCGGCCGTCGCAAAGGGCGCTCCCGTCAGGGGATCGGGCGTGGTCATGATCTTGGTCGCCAGGTCTTGCGGCGCGCGGCCTTCGGCAATCGCGGCCGCACGGTCTGCCGTAAGCGCGGTGATCAGCCTCCTTATCACCTTGGCCGACCGCACGGTCGCCTGCCGGTGCAGCCGTGGGACCCAGCGCGGCAAGGGCACGAAGGCGGCAAGGTTAAGGATCGGTGCTGACCGCTGATAGGCGCGAAACTCGTGAAAGACTTCCTGAGCGACGCGGTCCTCGATCGGGATGGAAAAGAGGGTGCGAAAGATCACGTCCGCCGCCGCATGGCTGGCGGCAAGTTCCACCTCCACGTCGCCCGTGCCCATCCGCACAACCGCAGCCTCAGCTGCTGCCCAGATCGCTGGAAACGCTTCACGCAGACGCCCACCCTCAAACGCGGCGTCAATGATCCGGCGTTGATGCAGCCACTCCTCGCCGTTCGTGACAAAGACCGACCGACCCAGCAGCGGCAAAAGCCCTTCGGTCACCCGACCGGACTTTGGGAAATCGGCGGGACGTTCGTCCAGCACGCGCCGCACCAGCGCGGGGTCGTTGCACAGATAGCTGCGGAAGAAGGGCGTCCGAAACTCGGCCATCCAGGCGCGGTAAAGCCGCGCGGGCTGTGCCGACAGGATATCGCGCCGAAACAGCCGCAAGTGGGCCCAAAGCGATACCTTGTCCGCCCGCGGCGCGGGTTTTGGCGGCGTCATGCCACATCCCGATGCGGGCTGAGCGCTGCAGAAATCCGGCTGGAGGATGACTTGCGTTGCCTGAAACGCTGCGCAAGCGTCATCGGCCCCGCCGTAATGCGGAAGTAATCATAGTCCGACCGCAGCCCAGGCAGGTTGTCGAACGCGCACAAGTACTGGAAATGCAGGCGGAAAAACTTCCACCGCAAAGCCTTCCAGCGTTCCGGCGACAGGGTGCGCGTGAACGCGGCCGAGATGACCAGCGGCCAAAGCTGCCCCACGGGTGCCACGCCACTGACCGCCACCGGATCGCACAGCGCAAAGCTGCAGCCATCGCCGGGCGCGGTCACGTCAACCCAGGTCAGATCGGTCCGCGTGGACAGGTAGGCCAGATCGCCGCGCAGCCGCACCGCACCCGGCAGAAACGACGCCATCGGCACCACCTGCCCCAGCGACAGGAACCCCAAGGCCGGGCCATCCGGCGGCACGCCTTTCCGGATCAGATCAGCCAGCATCGACACCGCCAGATGCACGCCCGAAGAATGGCCGACCACCAGCACCTCCTCCACCCCACTGTCCAGGGCGGCGCGCACGCGGGCGCGAAACTGGGCCAGCCGCGCCTCAAGACGGGCGGGATAAGCCCCGCCTTCGCTGGCGGTAAAGGCATAGTCATGCATCAGGTAGTAGACGTAGAACTTGCGGTCGATCGCGCGAAAGCCGACCAGCGCGGCCCAGAGCACCGCCGCAGCCAAGGGCCATTCCAGCTCCCATGGCAGCCGTGCCGAAAGCCACAACACCAGCCCCCCCAGACCCAGCGCCACCAGCCCTTGGCCAAGCAGCAGCACCACAGGGTAGAGGGCCGCAATCATCGGCCCCTTGCGCAACCGCACCAACCGCCACAACGCACCCGAGGCGATGTAGGTCCAGGCCGTCCGCGCCAAAAGCCAGTAGGTGCTGGCGATGCCATCGGTCATCGACTGGCGCACAAGGTCTGACCAGACCAGAACCTCAAACTCAGCCACGCTTGGGCGGCCCATGTCCGCCTTTACCATCCAGCCATAGGCACCCGCCTGCCGCGGTTTGCTTGCCAGACGCAGCGCATAGCCGATGATCGCCGCCTGCACCGCACCCTCCGTTCGATAAAGCTCACGATAGCGGCGTGGGGGGAAAGGGTCATAGCCCGGAACATAAAACACCTTGCGGCGGAAGGCACCCTCCTCTGCCCGGTCGTTCTGCTGTGCCCCGCTGTTCGCCACGTTCATCCCGCCGATATTCCTGCGCCACCTTATCGGAGGATGCAGCAGAAGAAAGGCATCACCCGGGCAATGGCAGGCCGAGGACCTCATAGGTTTCCAGCATCCAGTAGCTGAAATCGGTGAAAGCCCCGGTCACCAGCGCCGTGCCCACCACCAAAAGCAGCACCCCCATCGCGCGTTCGATCACGCGCATGTGCCGTTTCAGCTTGCCCATCAGCACCATCGAGCGTTCCACAAAGATCGCCGCAAGCAGGAACGGCAGCCCCAGCCCCAGCGCGTAAATGCCCAGAAGCAGCGTGCCACGCGTCGTGCTGCCCTCTTGCGCAGCAAGGCTGAGGATCGCCCCAAGCTGCGGGCCTATGCAGGGCGTCCAGCCAAATGCGAAGGCCAGGCCCAGCAGGTAGGCCCCCGCCGCTGATCCGCCCCGGTCCCCCGCATCCATCCGCATTTCGCGGTCAAGGATGCCGATGCGGAAGACGCCCACGAAATGCAGGCCGAAGATGATGATCAGCACCCCGGAAATCCGCGCCAGCAAAAGCTGGTTCTGCAGCACGAAACTGCCAAAGGCCGAAGCGGTGAAGCCCAACAGCAAGAAGATCGTCGACAGCCCCATGACAAAGAACAGCGCGGGCAGGATGACCCGTCTTCGCGCGGTACCAGAGCCTGTCATCTCGCCCATGCTGATCCCGCCCATGTAGGCCAGATAGGGCGGCACGATGGGCAGCACGCAGGGGCTTAGAAAGGACAGGACCCCGGCCAGAAGCGCCACCGCCATCGCAGGCAGCAAGGCAGCGTCGATGATCTCGATTCCGAACATGTGGCAGCTCCCCTTGAACGTCAGATAGCGGCTTTGCGCCCGTTCGTCACCCGGACAGCGCGTCACATCCCCGTGGCCGATCTGTAACCTTGCCTAGCGTGGACCCGCCCGCTAAATGCCCGACATGATCGATTGGAATGACATGGTGGATTGTGAGGGGCTGTTGTGCCCGCTTCCGGTCCTGCGCGCACGCAAGCGCTTGATGTCTCTGGCGCCCGGCGCGGTGCTGTGCGTCCGCACCACGGATGCGATGGCGCAGATCGACCTGCCGCATTTCTGCACGCAGGCCGGCCACAGCTATCTTGGCGCGCGGGATGAAGGCGGTGTGACCCTGCACCTGATCCGCAACAAGGCAACGCCCGGCACCTGATGGCACCGGGCGGATTGCACTTCTGTCTGGACGCGGCCTGAACGGCCGCGCAGTGGCGCGTTGGTTTCCTCAGCGGCCCAGCGACCACCAGCCCTTGCGTTTGGGCTTGGCCGGGTCATCGCCAGCGGCTGCCTCGGCCTCGGCCGGATCAGGCACCATGGTTTCGGCCGTCGGAACAATCCCCGGATCCTGGGCCAGCACCGGGGCAGCCTCAGCCGCCGCCTTCGGCTTTGCGGCGCGTGACCGTGCCGGTTTCGCCGGGACCGCTTCGGCCACGGGTGCCGGCACTGGTTCGGCTGCACCCTCGGACGTGACCTCTGCCACAGCCGCTGCCTTGCCACGCGGGGCCCGCTTGCGCGGTGCGGGCTTGGCGGCGGAACCATCCGGCACGGCAACCGCAGCCGAGGCTTCGACAACCGGCTCCACATCGGGCGCAGGTGGTGGTGAACCTGCCGTCACAGGCGCAGCGTCGCCCTTGCGGGCGCGCGGCTTACGGGTCCGCTTGCGGGCACCGCCCTTGTCATCTGCCGCAACCGCGGCGACCGGTTCTGCCGTTCCCACGGCATCATCGTCATCGCCATCGTCATCGCCGTCATCATCCGACGCGCTGCCGTTCGCCTCGGCCTCACCGTCCTTGGCCCCGCCGCGCCGCCGCCGACGCCGACGCCGCTTTTTCTTGCCAGGAGAGCCATCACCATCCGTTGCCGCCGCAGGGGCAGCGGCTCGCGCAACGGGTGCGGCAGCCTCAACCTCTTCGGCCTCCTCGACCTCCTCCTCGATCAGATCATCAAGGAGGTCATCCTCATCTTCTTCCGCAACCGCAGCACCCATCAGGCCCGCGTGTCCCGAGATGACAGGCGTATCCGGCACCACGCGCAGGGCGGTCTTGAACTTTTCGATGCTGTAGTCCGGGCTGATCAGCACGGGGTCAGCCTCGATCCGCACGCTCATCCCGTAGCGGGCTTCGATCAGTGCGATATGTTCGCGCTTTTGGTTGATCAGATAATTCACGATGCCAATCGGCGCTTTCAACAGCACCTCTTTCGACCGCTTGCGCGTGCCTTCTTCTTCCAGAGCGCGCAGGACCATCAGCGCCATGCTGTCATCGGACCGGATCAGACCGGTGCCATGGCAATGCGGGCAAGGTTGGGTGGTGCTTTCCAACATCCCCGGACGCAGGCGCTGGCGGCTCATCTCCATCAAGCCAAAACCGGAGATCCGGCCGACCTGAATCCGCGCGCGATCGGTTTTCAGCTTGTCCTTCAGGCGTTTTTCGACGGCGGCGTTGTTCTTGCGCTCTTCCATGTCGATGAAGTCGATGACGATCAGGCCCGCAAGGTCACGCAGGCGCAACTGCCGTGCAACCTCGTCTGACGCTTCAAGGTTCGTCTTGAGCGCCGTCTCCTCGATCGAGCCCTCTTTCGTGGCCCGGCCAGAGTTCACGTCGATCGCCACCAGCGCCTCGGTCACGCCAATCACGATGTAGCCGCCGGATTTCAGCTGCACCACCGGGTTGAACATGCCGGCCAGATAGCTTTCGACCTGATACTTCGCGAACAGCGGCATCGGCTCGACATGACGCACCACTTGCCGCGCCTGTGCAGGCAGGATCATCCGCATGAAGTCCTTGGCGGTCCGGTAGCCACCTTCGCCATCGACGATCACCTCGTCAATCTCACGACTGAACAGATCGCGGATGGAGCGTTTGATGATATCGCCCTCCTCATAGATCTTGGCGGGGGCGATGGATTTCAGCGTCAACTCGCGGATCTGTTCCCAAAGCCGCATCAGGTATTCGTAGTCGCGCCTGATCTCGGGCTTGGTGCGTTTGGCACCTGCCGTGCGGATGATCAGGCCCGCACCTTCCGGCAGTTCAATCTCGCCCGCGATTTCCTTGAGCTTCTTGCGGTCGGCCGCCACGGTGATCTTGCGGGAAATCCCGCCGCCGCGTGCGGTGTTCGGCATCAGGACGCAATAGCGCCCAGCCAGCGACAGGTACGTGGTCAGCGCCGCGCCCTTGTTGCCACGTTCTTCCTTGACGACCTGCACCAGCATGATCTGCCGGACCTTGATCACTTCCTGGATCTTGTAGCGCCGGGCGCGTGAGGTGCGGCGCGGGGCGGAAATCTCTTCCGACACATCCTCTTCGGCGATCGATTCAATCTCGTCGTCGGTGTCGCTGGCGTGGTCCATCGCACGGTAGGGACGGTCGCTCTCGCTCGCCTCTTCGGATGGCGAGGCGTTGCGCGTCCCGTCTGCAGCTTGATCGTGGTCATGCGCGTGGTCATGGTCATGCGAATGGTCATGGCTTTGGCCAGCGTCCAGGCCATTGGCTTCGGCCTCGTCCTCGTCCAGATCGACGACATCCATCCCCGAAGGCCCCTCGGCCACCGCATCTTGAGTCTTGACCTTTTCGGCACGCTCTTGCGACCGCGCCGGGCGGCGGCGCGAGCGGCGGTTTTCTTCCTCTTCCTCGGCGCGGGCCATCGCCCGCTCTTCCTCGATCAGGGCTTTGCGGTCGGCAACCGGGATCTGGTAATAGTCGGGGTGAATTTCGGCGAAGGCCAGAAATCCGTGCCGGTTGCCACCGTATTCGACAAAGGCCGCCTGAAGCGAAGGCTCCACCCGGGTGACTTTGGCAAGGTAGATGTTTCCGGCAAGTTGGCGTTTGTTTACGGTCTCAAAGTCGAACTCTTCAACCTTGTTTCCATCCACCACCACAACCCGGGTTTCCTCGGCATGGGTGGCGTCGATAAGCATCTTTTTGGCCATGATGTTCCAATGCGCCCGGCCTGCCAAAGCCAGCGCCGGGGGATGCCCCGGGCGGGTGACTGACAGGGAAAAGGCGGCTTGTTCGGGCGAAGGCGCGATCTGCAAAGCGGCGGGCCGTGCCCGGTGGGCACCCCTCGCCAGTCTTTGCCAATGTCGCACACGTCATCGCGTTTCACTACGGACGGCCTTGCAGCCGTCCACCTGTTAAATCCCGCACCGTCAAAGACTTGGCGGGAAATTCCACAACCTTGCGGTCGATCCGATTGCCCTGTCGGCGGCACGCATGGGGCGCCAGTCCTGCAGGGCAAAGAATTCCTGCGCGAAAGTGTCACCTCCGCGTCACGTGACCCTAGCGGGAAAGCGCCGGAAAAGACAATCCTCAATTTGGCTTCAGTCGGGCTACGACCAATGGCCTACGGCGCGCGGGCGGGCTGGCACAGTGCCATGCATCCCGACCGCGCGCCCAAAGCCGGTGAACCGTCATGACCGGATCACGGCCCGGCTGGGCAGCCCCCGGTTCGGTCCGCGCACTTAGACATAGTCGCCCCGGGTCAGACCGTATTTGGCCATCTTCTCGTTCAGAGTGCGGCGCGGCAGGCACAACTCCTCCATCACTGCGACGATCGACCCCTTGTGGCGGCGCATGGTGTTGTCGATCAGCATCCGCTCAAACGCCTCGACATAGTCTTTCAGCGGCTTGCCTTCGGTCGTCAGCGCCGGCCCTGCCGCCTCGTTATCGGCCATCAGCAGCGACGCAATCGACCCCGATCCGCGCCGGTTCTGCAAGACCGCCCGTTCCGCGATGTTCACCAGCTGCCGCACGTTGCCCGGCCAGGGGGCCTGCAACAGCTGTGCCGCTTCCTGAGCGGTCACCTGCGGGGCGTCGCAACCATATTCCTCGGCGAACTGTTCGGACAGGCGGGTGAACAGCTGCAGGATATCCTCGCCCCGCGTCCGCAGGGGCGGCAGCAGGATTGTCATAGCGCCAAGGCGGTAGAAAAGGTCGGGCCGGAGAACCGCCTCAAGCGTGGTGTCGGGCGCGTGCTGGTTGCAGATCGCGATGATCCGGGTTTCGGGCGGAGTGCCCTGATCGTTGATCACCGTCAAGAGCCGCGATTGCAGCGGGTGGCTCAGCGCCTCGATATCCTCAAGGCACAGCGTTCCGCCACGAGCTTCCTCGATCAAAGGCAACGCGCCATCTTCGCCGGGGCCGAACAGGCGGGCGGCAAGCTGATCCTCGCCCCAGGCGGCGCAGGAAATGGCGACGAACTTCTTCGAAGCGCGGGGGCCGACAGCGTGCAGGGCATGGGCGACCAAGGTCTTGCCGGTGCCGGTTTCGCCGTCGATCAGGACGTGGCTGTCGGCCTGCCCCAGATCAAGGATATCTTCGCGCAGCCGGTCCATCGCGGGGGACGATCCGATCAGCTTCTTGATGATGGTTGATCCATCCGAAAGCTCTTTGCGCAGGGCGCGGTTGTCCAGCGTCATCCGCCGCGACTGGGTGGCGCGCTTGGCAAGTTCGGTCATCCGGTCGGGGTTGAACGGCTTTTCCAGAAAATCGAAGGCGCCGACGCGCATCGCTTCCACCGCCATCGGCACGTCGCCGTGGCCGGTGATCATGATGACAGGCAGACCGGAATCCTGGCCCATCAGTCGCTTCAGGAAGGCCATCCCGTCCATGCCAGGCATCTTGATGTCACTGACCACCACACCCTGAAAATCCGGGCCGATGACCTTCAGCGCCTCTTCGGCGCTGGCGTAGGTTTCGGTGTCAAAGCCCGAGAGGGCCAGCCACTGGCTGATCGACTGGCGCATGTCCGCCTCATCATCGACGATCGCCACTTTCATTGCGCGGGCCATTACTGGGACCTCATCATTCTGCTGCTTCCTGTGATTTTCCGGGATCGGGGCCAAGGATCGGCAACTGCATCTCAAACACAGCGCCCCCGCCTTCGCCATTTCGCGCCGTCAGACGCCCGCCCAGATCGGTGACAATCCCCGATGAGATGGCAAGGCCCAGCCCCACCCCCTCACCCGGTTTCTTGGTGGTGTAGAAGGGCTCGAACAGGTTATCGAGATCGGTGATCCCGTGACCGTTGTCACGCACCGTCAGGGTGGCAGTCTCACCCGCCGACAAAAGGATGTCGATCTGCGGGGTCTTGGCCTCTTTGGTGGCGTCCAGCGCGTTGCGCAGAAGGTTGATGATCACCTGCTCCAGCCGGATACGGTCGGCCATCACCATCACCGCCTGTCGCGGCAGGCCCCGGCTGATCTTGACGACACGGGCCTTCAGCTGCGGTTCCATCATCGACAACGCGGACGACACGCAGGCGCGCAAGTCCACCTCTTCGAATGCCTCACCGCCCTTGCGGGCATAGGATTTCAACTGTCGGGTAATCGCGCCCATCCGTTCGATCAGATCGTCGATACGTTGGAACGAGGACAGCGCCTCATCCGGGCGCTTGCGCTGCAAAAGAAGCCGCGCGCCGGCAAGGTAGGTCTTCATTGCGGCCAAAGGCTGGTTCAATTCATGGCTGACCGCCGCCGACATCTCACCCAATGCCGCGAGCTTTGAGGATTGCGCCAGCGTCAGTTCCGCCACGGCCAGGTCTTTCTGCACCTTTTCACGTTCGGCAATCTCTCGCTGCAAACGCACGTTCAGCGCCCGCAGTTCCGCAGACTCTCGCTGAAACGACAGGGACCGGGACCAGGCCCTGCGTGACAGGATGTAGAAGGTGAAGGCCATCAGGATGGCAAACCCCATGATCTGCAAGGCCAGGATCCCGTTGACCTGATCCCGGACTGACCCGTAGGCGGTAAAGGTCTGGATCTTCCAGCCCCGGAAGGGCACCCGCGACTCGGTCCGCATCACAGCCTCGCCGCGCACATAGGCGTCGGGCGGGTCCTGCGCCCAATCGGCTGTCGCCCGCAACGCACGCGAGATGGCCGACGGGGGGTCGCGCAACGCCAACGCATCATCGACCAGAAGACCACGCCAACGCGATTCCGTGGCAAGGATCACCGTGGCTTCGCTGTCAGTGACCAGAACCGCGTCCTGCAGGCCGGACCAGGCGCGTTCGTACTTCATCAGGTCGACCGACACGACAATGACGCCAAGGGTCCGGGCATCGGCCTGCACCGACCGCGAATAGACGAAATCAAACCCGCCCGAATCGCGCTTTACGGCGGTAAAGATAGTTTCATTCGTCCGCTGAGCATCGACGAAATAGGTGTCATTGCGGTTGTTGGTGCCAAGGATGTTTCGGTTGGTTGCCGCCACCACGCGCCCGTCATTGGCCAAAAGCCGGATCGAGGCGACGCCGATCTGGGTTTGCAGCGCAATCAGCTTGGCCGACGTGGACGAGAAATTGTCATCCCGCAGGGCTTGTACCAATTCAGGGTCGCGCGACAACAAAAGCGGCACGACCGACGTGCGCTGCAGTTCCGACATCAGGTTGCCGGTGTACAGCGCAAGCCGAACCTCGGCCCGGTTGCGGGTATCGGCGGTGTAACGGTCCGTCAGCAGCCGGTTGGACACCAGCACCACCCCGACCGCCAGCAAGACCAGCAATCCGACAGCCAGTTTCACGCGCCAGGGCAGGCCCTGTGACGTTGAGGCAGAGATGGATTGATCGGCACTGGACATGGGCCAAGACTAGGCCGGGGGCGGCCCACCCTCAAGCCGAAGGGCGTCAGGCCAGCGCCATCCCGCCCATCAGCGTCGCGAACAAGGCGCGCCCGTCATCACCACCCAAAACCGCCTCGGTCGCGCGTTCCGGGTGGGGCATCATGCCCAACACGCGGCGGTTATCCGACAGCACACCTGCAATGTCGGCCATGCTGCCGTTGGGGTTGTCACAATAGGTAAAGGCTATGCGGTCATCGCCTTGCAGGCGGGCCAGTCCATCGGCGTCGATGGTATAGTTGCCGTCATGATGGGCGATCGGCACGCGGATCTTCTGCCCAAGCACATAGCCCGAAGTATAGGCCGTATCGGTGCTGGCCACCCGCAGCGTCACGGTCTTGCATACGAACCTGAGGCCCGCGTTGCGCATCAGCGCGCCGGGGAGCAGGCCCATTTCCGTCAGGACCTGAAATCCGTTGCAGATGCCCATCACATAGCCACCGTTGTCGGCATGGGCACGGATGGCTGTGCTGATTGGCGACTGTGCTGCGATGGCCCCGCAGCGCAGATAATCGCCAAAGGAAAAGCCGCCGGGCACGCCCACCACGTCAACGCCGCGCGGCAGGTCGGTGTCCTTGTGCCAGATCCGCGTCACGCCAAAACCGGCGGCTGCAAAGGCGGTGGCCAGATCACGGTCGCAATTCGAACCCGGAAAGGTGACGACGGCGGCTTTCATGGGCAAGTCCCCTGCATGGCTGATGCAGGCGTGATAGCGCAACGCCGCGCCAAGGGCTACCCCTTGGCGGAGCCTGACCGTGGCTCTATGGTCAGTCCATGCTGTCTGATCCCGCCCGTGCCGCCCTGCGCCTGATGTTCAGGCCACGGCTCTCGGATGTGCCTGCCATTCTTGCCGAGCATGCGGCGAGCGAAAGCCTGGTCACAGCAGGGCTGCCCGACGCGGAGGTGTTTCCAACGGCCACGGATGCAGTTGCCGCGCTGGCGGCCTGGTCCACCCGCCACCTTGTGCCGCTGATCGGCTGGGGCGCCGGAACCTCGCTTGAGGGGCTTGCGCTGGCGCTGACCGGGGGGGGTTGCTGTCGGTTTTCGCAACATGGCGACGGTGCTTGAAATGCAGGCCGAAGACCGCCTTGTGTGCGTACAACCCGGCGTCACGCGTTAGGCGCTGAGCCATCACCTTCGGGCCACTGGTCTGATGTTCCCGGTCGACCCCGGTGCCAATGCCAGCCTTGGGGGCATGGCGGCCACCCGCGCCTCGGGCACGACGGCAGTGCGCTATGTCACGATGCGCGACAACGTGCGCGGACTGGAATTGGTGCCGGCCGATGGCCGGGTGATCCGCACTGGCACAAATGCGCCAAAGTCATCGGCCGGGTACGATCTGCCGGCGCGGATGGTTGGGTCTGAGGGGGCTTTGGGTCTGATGATCTAACTGACCCTGCGCCTGCAGGGTCAACCCGAAGCGGTGATGACCGTCGTTGCCGCCTTCTCCGGGGTCAGGCGGTGGACTGTGTGATCGAAACCATGCAGACGGGCCTGAACCCTGCGCGGATCGAGTTTCTGGATGTGAAACCGTCTTTGCCTGCAACGCATATTCCGGTCTGACCCTGCGCGCCGCACTGCATTTGCTGGTCGAGTTCCAAGGTCACCCCAGGGTCTTGTCGAAGACATGCGCCGCTTCCGGGATCTGGCCCACAGGTATGGGGCCGGTAGTCTGCAATGGGCCGAAAGGCAGGAGGACCGCACCCGCCTTTGGGCCGCCCGCCACAGCGCCCATCGCGCAATTCTGGCGTTGCGCTCCGGCGCGAAGGCAATCGTGACGGATGTCTGCGTGCCAATCTCGGCCCTGACCCAAGCGGTTGACGACACGCGAGCCGACATTGCGGCCTCCGGCATTTCCGGGCCGATCCTGGGCCATGTTGGCGACAACAATTTCCATCCGATCCTGCTGGTTGATCCAGCATCGGCTGACGAGGTGGCGATTGCCAATCGCCTTGCCGCGCGAATGGCTGACCGGACCTTGGCCTTGGGCGGCACCGTCACTGGCGAATATGGCGTGGGCTTTGGCAAGCTGGGCCATATGGCGGCCGAACACGGGGCGGCCTGATCCGTCATGGACCGCGTGAAACGCGCGCTGGACTTGCTTGGCCTGATGACCCCCGGCAAGCTGGTGCGGGGTTAACAGGCCTACAGGTCGAAGCTTGATCGGCGAAACAGACCGTTGTCGACTTCGCGCTGACGGCGTTCAAGATCAAAGAGGCTGACCGAAGCGTTCAGGTAGTCCCGCTCCAGTTCAGCAAGCGACGGAAAGTTGCGCAGCGACTTCAGGGATTTGATGAGATTGAGCATATTGGGCTCTCCTTTGTTCTTGGCCCAAACATAGGACGCTGCAGCGCAGCATGACAGAGCCAGAGGCGAAATCCCGCCATGCGCCTTGCGCATGGGTCGTTACAAAACTGCCGTATCAAAAGGCAAAGCGTCCCACAAATGCAGCCTTGACGGTCAGCCCTGCAACAACGCTCGTGCTGCGGCGCGCGCAGCTTCGGTCACAGTGTCACCGGCCAGCATTCGGGCAATCTCTTCGACCCTGTCAGACTCGTCCAGGGGTGTAACGGTCGACAGGGTCTGATCGGCCACCACCCGCTTTTCCACCCGCCAATGCCGCGCGCCAAAGGCGGCGACCTGGGGCGAGTGGGTCACAACCAGCACCTGCGCACCGTTTGCAAGAGCCCGCAAACGGCGACCCACGGCATCGGCGGTGGCCCCCCCGACGCCCCGGTCAATCTCGTCAAAGATCAGCGTCTGGCCGGGGGTATCGCCGGTCAGGCAGACCTTCAGCGCCAACAGGAATCGCGACAACTCCCCGCCTGATGCGATGCGGTTCAGCGCCCCCGCGGGCGCACCGGGGTTGGTGGCCACAGTGAAGGTGACCGCATCCACGCCCTCCGGCCCCGGCTCACCGGGCGCAAATTCGGTCAAAAAGACTGCGCGTTCCATCTTGAGGGGAGCCAGTTCAGCGGCCATCGCGGCATCCAGCCGACCCGCTGCTTCCCGCCGGGCGGCGGTGATCCGCGTGGCCTCGGCCGCATAAGCCGCTTCCGCCTCCGCCACCGCCTTTTGCAGCCGGGCAATGCCAGCGGCGCCACCGTCGATCGCTGCCAGCCGGGTGCGCAGGCCATCGGCGAAAGTCCCAAGATTGTCAGGCAATTGTCCATGCTTGCGGGCCAGCGCGCGGATGGCGAACAGACGTTCCTCGGCCCGCTCCAACTCGCCCGGATCAAACTCCAGCGCCTCAAGCGCGGATTCGACACCGGCCTGCGCCTCGCCCACCTCGATCAGTGCGCGGTTCAGGGCAGCAAGGGCTGCGTCCAGCCGCCCGTCAGCCTTGTCGGTCGCACCCTCCAGCCAGCGCAGCGCGTCACGCATCCGGCCTTCGGCACCCTGATCGGACAGGGCCGTCAAACCCTTGGCCACGTCCTCACGGATGCGGGCTGCGCCCTGCATCAGACGACGGCGGGCGTCGAGCGTGGCATCCTCGCCCGGTTCGGGGTTCAGCTTGTCGAGTTCCGTGACGGCGTGGCGAAGGAATTCCTCCTCTGCCGCCGCGCGGGACAACACCGCCTCAGCCTCGGCCAGCGCCGTGCGGGCACTGCGTTGCGCGCCCCAGGCGGCGCGCAAAGGCGCAAGGTCAAGGCCGGCGAAGGTGTCCAACAGGGTTCGGTGGCCGCGCGGGTTCAGCAGGCCCCGGTCGTCATGCTGGCCATGCAATTCCACCAGATGGTCCGAAAGGTCGCGCAGCACCTCACCCGATACGCGGCGGTCATTGACCCAGGCCGTCTTGCGGCCATCCGCGCTGTTGATCCGGCGCAGGATCAGCTCATCCTCGGCCTCGATCCCGGCCTCGGCCAGCACGGCATGGGCGGCATGGCCGGATGGCAGGTCAAAGACCGCCGTCACCTCACCCTGTGCGGCACCCTGACGGACCAGTTCTGCCCGCCCGCGCCATCCCAGCACAAAGCCAAGCGCATCCAGCAGGATCGACTTGCCCGCCCCCGTTTCACCGGTCAGGACGTTCAGCCCGGGACCAAGGTCAAGGCTCAGCCGGTCGATGATCAGCACATCGCGAATGTCGAGGCTACGCAGCATCGGTCGCCTCAAAGGGTGCGCGATAGCGCACCTTGGTCACAACCACTCGCCCCGCACCATCTGGCGGTAAACCTGGGTCAGCCAGCTTTCGCCCTTGGCTTCTGGCGACAGACCCTTGCCCTTCAGAAGGCGGAAGCTGTCGTCATAGAAAGGCGAGGCCTGGTAATTGAAGCCGAGGATTGCGGCGGCGGTCTGCGCCTCATCATCCAGACCCAATGCCAGATAGCTTTCCACCAAGCGGTGCAGCGCCTCGGCCGTGTGGGTGGTGGTCTGGAAGTCCTGCACCACGGTGCGGAATCGGTTGATCGCGGCGGCATAATGGCCGCGCTTGAGGTAGTAACGCCCGACCTCCATTTCCTTCGCCGCAAGCTGGTCGAAGGCAAGGTCGAATTTCAGGATCGCCGAGCGGGCATATTCGCTGTCGGGATAGGTTTCGATCACGTCCCGCATGCCCTTCAACGCCTGGAAGGTCACGCCCTGGTCACGGCCCACATCGTCAATCTGGTCGTAGTAAGACAGCGCCATAAGATAAAGCGCATAAGGCGCGTCTTCATCGCCGGGGTAGAAATCAAGGAAGCGTTGGGCAGCGTCGCGCGCTTCGGGGTATTTCTTCGCCTTGTGCAGGGTGAAGGCCTGCATGATCAAGGCGCGCTTGGCAAATTCGGTATAGGGATACAGGCGTTCGACTTCCTGGAAATACAAAAGCGCATCATCGGGACGGTTGCTGGTCTCAAGCTCCAGTTCGCCACGCTTGTAGATTTCCTCAGCCGTGTAGGTATCCAGCGCGCGTTCTTTCGGCCCACTGGCACAGCCTGCCAGCGTTGCGACCAAAAGCGCCATCGTCATAATGCCTGCGCCGGGCCTGCTGCCTGACATATTCCGCCTATCCAAACCTGCCGCCCCCGTTCGGTGCCCATGGCATGAGCCCCTGTCGGGACCTGCTGCCCGGACATTCTGCCCCGGCATTTGTCCCATGCTTTGCCACGTCCTAGCACAGAAAAATCCGGGGCGCAAAACGCCTTTCGTGACTTTTGCGCGACGGAAAACCTTAGGTGCCGACCAAGGCCCGCATCGGCAAGTCGCCCAAGTGCACACCAACGCCCGGCAGCTTGCCCAGCGTTTGCGGACCGCAATCCACCAGCCGGTAGGCGCTGGCATCGGCGAAAAGCGCGCGCAGCAGGCGGTTGGTCAGCGCGTGACCGGCCCGTTCACCGGTATAGCGGCCCAGGATCGGCCCGCCGGCAAGCGCGAGGTCCCCCAACGCATCCAGCATCTTGTGGCGCACAGGTTCATCGGCATGGCGCAGACCGCCGGGCGACAAAACGCGCGCGCCTTCAAACACCACGGCGTTTTCCAGCGTGCCGCCAAGGGCCAGGCCCGCCTCACGCATCGCGTCCACGTCGGACTGGCGGCAGAAGGTGCGGCTGTCCGACAATTCGCGCACAAAGGCACCGTTGGCCATGTTCAGTCGGCGCGATTGCGTGCCAATCGCGGCATCCTCGAACGAAATCCGAAAGTCGATTTCCAGCATGTCGGCGGGGTCAAGCCGTGCGACGGCTTCACCATCACGCACCTCGATGGATTTCAGCACCCTGATCGCCCGAACCGGGGCGTCAAGTTCATCAATTCCAGCCGCAAGAAACCCTTCGACGAAAGGCACAGCGGAGCCGTCAAGAATTGGAACCTCGGGACCGTCAATGTCGATCAGGGCGTTGTGGACACCGCTGCCGGCAAGGGCGGCCATCACATGTTCGATGGTTGACACGGACACGCCGTCAGCGTTTTGCAAAACCGTGCAAAGCCGCGACGGCGTCACGGCATCCCAACGTGCGGGCACCAGCGCAGAGGGACCGGAAATGTCCATGCGCCGAAAACAGACCCCGTGATCTGCCGAAGCCGGGCGCACGACCATCCGCACCGGCGCGCCGGAGTGAAGGCCATACCCCATAAAGGTGGCAGGGGTGATCAAACTGTTCTGCACGGCACGCTCAACCTCATCTGGGGCGGCCTTCATGAGCCGCTTCCCGTTGTGGAGTAGCTAATCGCGCGATGGCTTAAGCTCAACTCACTCTTTGTGACGGTATGTGACAATAGTGAAAAGCGGCCAAGTCTTTGGTAGAAAAGGAAAAGGCCCGGGCATTCCGGGCCTTTTCACGGGTCGATTGACCCAATGTGTCAGTTGGCCACTGTGTCAGTTGGCCTGACGGCGCAAAAAGGCCGGAATTTCGATCCGGTCCTGATCGGTGCCCATGTCATGTTCGTCTTCATAAGCGGTCACCGGTGGCTGGGCACGGCCCGTGCTTGGGGCGGGACGCTCAGCCGTGGCTTCCAGATGGCCCGCCATCCGGTTGATCAGCGACCCGATGCCGAAGCGCGGCTTGGCTGCGCTTGCAGCCCCGGCCGGAACTTGGGCGGCAACGGGTGCCGGGCGGACGAACTTGGGTGCAGCACTTGCAGCGGGGCGCGCTACGGCCGCTTGCAGACGGGCCAGCGCCTCGGGGGACGGTTGGCCCGCATTGCGCGGACGTGGAGCGACAAATTCGCCTGCATCCGCCTCAATCGCGGCGGGGGCAGAACGGATCATCGACGGCTGCGGTGTGACTTGCGGACGGTAAGCCGGCGGCGGCAGATCATCGGCGAGGTCAGCGTCATCTTCAATTCCGGCGCGTGTACTTGCACCGTCAAAGAGGTTGGCCAGCAGCGTCTCCGGCTCATCTTCCACCATCTGCATCTGCGGCGCATGGGCCACCGGCTGCGCCGCTGCGCGTGGCACTTCGGTCTGATAGGCCGGGGTCAGCGTCAGGGGTGCCGCCATCGACCGGCGCGCAACCGGTACCTCAAGCCGTCCGGCCGAGGCGTCGATGCCCGTGGCCACGACCGACACGCGGATGCGGCCTTCCATGCTGGTATCAAGGGTCGAGCCGACGATGATGTTCGCGTCGGGATCGACCTTTTCGCGGATGATGTTGGCGGCTTCGTCCAGTTCGAACAGGGTCAGGTCATGGCCGCCGGTGATGTTGATCAGCACACCCTTGGCGCCGTGCAGGCTGATTTCGTCCAAAAGCGGGTTGGCAATCGCCTTTTCCGCCGCCTGAACCGCGCGGTCCTCGCCGCTGGCTTCGCCGGTGCCCATCATCGCCTTGCCCATCTCGTCCATCACGGCGCGGACGTCGGCGAAGTCGAGGTTGATGAGGCCCGGGCGCACCATCAGGTCGGTCACACCCTTTACGCCCTGATAGAGGACATCGTCCGCCATCGCGAAGGCTTCGGTAAAGGTGGTGCGTTCGTTGGCCAGCCGGAACAGGTTCTGGTTCGGGATGATGATCAGCGTATCGACGACCTTCTGCAGGGCTTCGATGCCCTCTTCGGCCTGACGCATCCGCTTGTTGCCTTCGAACTGGAAGGGCTTGGTCACGACGCCGACGGTCAGCACGCCCAACTCACGCGCGGCTTGCGCGATGATCGGGGCAGCCCCGGTGCCAGTGCCGCCACCCATGCCGGCCGTGATGAAGCACATGTGTGCGCCGGCAAGGTGATCGACGATCTCTTCGATCGTCTCTTCCGCCGCTGCCGCACCGACCGTTGGCCGCGCGCCTGCGCCAAGGCCTTCGGTCACTTTCACACCCATCTGGATGCGCGCGTGCGCCCGGCTTTGCTGCAGGGCCTGGGCATCGGTGTTGGCCACGACAAACTCAACGCCTTCCAGCTGCTGGTCGATCATGTTGTTCACCGCGTTGCCGCCTGCCCCGCCCACACCAAAGACGGTGATCCGCGGCTTCAGTTCTTCACGCTCAGGTGTCATCGTCAGATTGAGTGCCATGGCTTTGCCCGTCCGTTTCTTGTCTGCCGCCTGTTTCTTTTCCGGCCCTGACTGCACCTGTCCCGCGTGCATCTGACCGACTTATCCCCGAATCTATCCACAACCCAGTAAAAGGTCACGAAAAAAAGTCCGGAATGGCGCAAAATATGGGGCTTTGTGTCCCAGATTCAGCGGTATTTCGCCTTTTTGGATAGATGTTGGGGTCACCAGTTGTCCTTGAACCATTTGACCGCCCGCCGCAGCGACCGGGCCGGATAGCGATCGGCGGGGATTTCGAAATCCCACCATTCGTCTTGCGGATGCGCCGCGAACAGGCAAAGGCCCACCGCGCTGGCAAAAGCGGCCCCCGTCGCGGCCTGTGGCAAACCCTGCACCCGCAAGGGCCGTCCCAGCCGGACACGCTGACCAAGGATGCGCGTCGCAAGACCGTCAAGCCCCGGGATCTGGCTACCGCCGCCCGTCAGCACGATCTGCTGGCTGGGCAGGCTGTCGAACCCGGCGGCATCCAGCGTGCCGCGCACCTCTTCGAGAATCTCTTCGACACGGGGCCGCATGATGCCGATCAGTTCCGTCCGGCTGATCTGGCGGCGGTCCTTTTCCCAGTCACCGCTGTCCCCGCCGATGTCGATCATCTCACGGTCGTCCATGCCGGTGGCGTAAAGGCCGCCGTGGCGGGTCTTGATCCGCTCCGCCATCGTGGGCGAGATTTGCAGCCCCTTGGAGATGTCCGAGGTCACATGATCCCCGCCCATCCGCACGGCATCGGAATAAATCATGTGCTTTTTCATGAAGATCGACAGGCCCGTCGCGCCACCGCCCATGTCGATGCAGGCCGCCCCCAGTTCCTGTTCATCCTCAACCAGGCTTGAGATGCCAGACACGTAAGCCGATGACGCAATCCCGGCGAGTTCAAGGTCACAACGCTTGATGCAATACAGCAGGTTCTGCACCACATCGCCGTCCACCGACAACAGGTGCATGTCCACGGCCAGCCGATGCCCGATCTGCCCACGCGGATCGCCAAGACCGCTGCGATGGTCCAGCGCAAAGTTCACGGGCTGGGCGTGCAACACTTCACGCCCCTGCCCCAGATCCGGCACATCGCAAGCTGACAGCACGCGGCTGACGTCCTGTTCGGTCACGACTGAATCCTGCAGATCCAACTCACCCGCCAGACCATAGCTGCGGGGTTCCGCACCAGAGAAGCAGGCGATCACATGGTCAACCCGGACGTTCGCCATCTTCTGCGCAGCCTGAACGGCGGTGCGGATCGCGCGCTCGGTCTCGTTCATCACGGCGATTTCGCCA
>JANPJU010000143.1:0-14653 GCA_031425675.1 Paracoccaceae bacterium
ACCCCGTGCGGGTGGTGGTGCAGGCCTTCATGCGCCAAGGCCGGGGTGACAAGCAAAGGCAGGATTGGCAGGGCAATTCGCAGCATCGGGGCCTCCTATCTTATGGGGTGGTGAACGGTGACAAGCTTGGTGCCGTCGGGAAACGTCGCCTCGACCTGCACCGAATGGATCATCGACGGGATGCCATCCATGCATTGATCGGCGGTGATGACGTGCGCGCCCGCCTCCATCAGGTCGGCGACGGAACGGCCGTCGCGCGCGCCCTCCACCACGAAATCGGAAATCAGCGCAATGGCTTCGGGGTGGTTCAGCTTGACACCGCGCGCAAGCCGGCCACGCGCGACCATGGCGGCAAGGCTGACCAGAAGCTTGTCTTTTTCACGCGGGGTCAGGTTCATGCCAGCCTCGATTTCATGGGGGCCTCAAAGCTGCCAGACGCGCGGCAGAGGACGGCCCTGACGCAGGATGTGAAGGATGCGGATGATCTGGCGGCGGAGAGGCCAGCCGTCAACGGCCAAGAAACGCAGCACCGTGCGGCCCGCAAAGGCACTGACGGCCCCCGTCACGCCGGGTTCATCCAGTGCGGCACGAAGGGCGTCTAGCGGGGCCTCGCCCGTCATCACGATGCTGGCAAAAGCGCGGGCCTGACCCAGAACGGCAAAGCCCGCGCCAAGGGACGCGTCTTCCAGGGCAAGGGGGTCGATCCAGAATGGCGCGCCTGCCACCCGGATTTCGCGGCGGTCGCGAAAGCGGATCTGACGGACGGTTTCCCCCATCGCGGCGCGGCCCAGAACCACCGCCTCCAGCGCCAGACACCCTGCACCCGGGCCAAGGTCGATCACCGTGCGCCGGTCGAGGGCCGCGCGGTCAAAAAGGATGGTCTCTTGCGGCAGCCAGTCCAGCCAGCCCCCCGGCCCAACGGTCAGCCGCACGTCCATGCGGGCGGGCAGACCTGTCGCCTTGTAGGCGCGCTCGGCTGTCTGGGTCGTCGCCACTGCGCGGCCCGTGATCTGAAGCCCGAAGCGCAGATGATCGCCCGAGGTCAGCCCGCCCGAGGTGTTGAGAAATACCACCTCGCGCCCCTGCGGCCCTTCGGGCAGGATCGCCTTGGCCGACCCTTCGGTGCGCAGCCGCAGAAGCCGGTCCGCGTCAAGCGTGACAAACGCTTCGCCTTTGGCGCGCTGCATCGTCTCGATTGGCTGGAATGTGGTCATCGGGCCCCCTGAAGCGGGACCTTCGGCCTGGTTGGCAGACGATGACAATCACGCCCCCGGCACCTTTCATGCCAGCAGGGTCAGATCGACTGCCGCCGCATCATTTCACGGCAAACCGCGCAAGAAAGCGGCAATGCGAAAATCAGCCCTCGATCAGCGCCCGCACCCGCGCCACGCCGTCCGCGACCAGCGCCGCATCGCCGCGCGCCTCGACGTTCAGACGCAGCAGGGGTTCGGTATTGGACGCTCGCAGGTTCAGCCGCCAGTCGCCAAAGTCGAGGGACAGGCCATCGGTCCGATCCTCACCACGCGCCAGCGGGCCAAGGGTCGCGCGCACCCGGGCCGCCATTGCGGCGGTGTCCGGCACGGTAAAGTTGATCTCGCCCGATGACGGGTGATCGCGCCGCAGGGTGCTGACCATCTCGGTCAGGCTTCGCCCCGTACGCGACACGAGAGCAGCCACCAGCAGCCATGGAATCATCCCGGAATCACAACTCATGAAACCCTTGAAATAATGATGCGCGCTCATCTCGCCGCCATAGACGGCGCCGCTGTCTCGCATTGCGGCCTTCAGAAACACATGACCCGTCGGTGCAAGGATCGACCGTCCCCCCCCTTGCCGGATCACGTCCTGCACTGCCCAGATGACCCGTGGATCATGCACGATCGCCGCCCCGGGATGCAGCTCCAGTTGCGCGCGGGCCAAAAGGGCCACGACATGCTCACCGTCAACAAAGGCACCGTCACCGTCGAAAAGAAAGCAGCGATCGAAGTCGCCGTCGAAGGCCACACCGAAATCGGCTTTGGCTGCGACGACGGCCTTTTCGGTGGCGGGTCGGTTTTCGGGCAAAAGCGGGTTCGGGACACCGCTTGGAAAGCTGCCATCCGGATCATGCAGGATGCGAACAAGATCAAGCTTTTGTCCGTTTTCAGCCAAAGCGTCGGCCAGAACATCAAGCGTCGGCCCCGCAGTGCCGTTGCCAGCGTTAACCACCAGACGCAGCGGGCCCACCTCGCCGTCACCGACAAAACCCGCGATATGGGAAACATACCTGGCCCGAACATCCGACCGGTCTTCACGACTGCCACCGGGAAGGCGGTCCGGTGCGGACCCCGCTGCGCTGGCAGCCCTGATGCGGGCGAAATCGGCATCCGGCAGGGGGATCGCACCTGGCCCAACCAGCTTCATCCCGTTGTAGTCCTTTGGGTTATGGGATGCGGTGATCATGATCCCACCCCCTGCGCCCAGGTGGGATGTGGCGAAGTACATCTCCTCCGTTCCCGCAAGCCCAAGGTCCAGCACGCGGACACCCTGGGCCATCAGCCCCGATGCCACCGCGTCAGCAAGGGTGGTTGAGCTTTCGCGGCAGTCGCGCGCCAGCACCACCGAACCCGCCCCGGTCACGGCGGCAAACGCGCGGGCGATGCGGTGGGCGACAGCCTCATCAAGGTCAATCCCCACACGACCGCGAATATCATAGCGTTTGAACGGGCTCATGACGCGAAGCCCTCACCCGCGCCCGCCACCCGCGCGCCGTAATAAAGGCCCACCACATGTTCCGCTTCGGCAAAGAACAGCCAACGCGCAGCAAGGGCGCCGGTCAGATGCAAGGTTGTTGCCAGCACAAGGCCCGGCCAGCCAAGCGGCAACACCAAAAGCAGCGCAGGCAACACCGACGCCATCACCAGCGCGATCCAGCGGAGCTTTGCGGCATGCTTGCGGCCGACGACATAGATCATTTCGCGCAGAAGATAGTTGCCGGCAGTATGGGCTGGTTCAAAGATCCAAGGGGTGCCGATGCGGTCCAGTCCGGTGGCCGTGCCCATCGTCTGACCTGCCCGCGCGAAGGCCCCGTCGCCCACCCGCCAGACGGCCAGCAGCACCCCGCCAAGCGCCACCAGCGCCAGCGGGGCAAGCGATGCACCGGCCAGAAGTGCACCGCCCGCCACCGCAAAGGTCAGAAACATCACCGGCGTCAGCCAGACATGCCACCGCGGCACCGCCTTGATCTGGGCATAGATCATGCCGGTGGTGAACACTGTGCCCAGCGCAAGCGCCGCACCAATCCACCCAAAGACGCGCGGCAATCCCAAGCCCAGCCAGTCTGACAGCGCCACCGGGGCCAGCATCAGCAACGTGAGAACCGCAGCCCAGGCCTCCCGGCTAAGCCAGCTTGTCCGCCATTGGGTAAAGGCTTTCAGCCCGTTCTTCGGATTGCCAAGGTGGAAGGTTGCGGCCAGCAGCCCGGCAACTGCAAGCCCATAGCCCAACCCCCACAGGAAAAACGCCGGCCACCCCGAGGGCGTCAGCACCCCGAACCCCAGAAAGGCCAGAAACCCGAAGCCAAGGCCCGACAGGGTGGAAAACAGGATCACCGACGGCGCTGGGTTCATCTCAGATCTTTCCCAGCATCCGGTCCAGCCAGCCCGCCACGCCGGTGGCCCTGATGTCGAGAAGCGGCGCCAGAAGGCTCGCCTCCCCCGGCCCCTTCTTCCTTGGAGCGAGGTATTTGTTCGTCGGCTTGGTGCCCATGTCCGGCATCAGATCATAGCCGCCCCGCGCTGCCACCAACTTTGACACCGCGCTGTCAGGGTCTGCTAAGTCACCGAAATGCCGCGCGTTCGTTGGGCAGGTGCGGACGCAGGCGGGTTCACGGTCCGCCTCGGGCAGGCTGTCGTTGTAGATGCGGTCCACGCAGAGGGTGCATTTCTTCATCACGCCCTGATCAGCGTCCATTTCCCGCGCGCCGTAGGGGCAGGCCCAGGCGCACAGGCCGCAGCCGATGCAGGTGTCGGGGTTGACCAGCACGATCCCGTCTTCGGCCCGCTTGTAGCTGGCACCCGTAGGGCAGACGGTGACGCAAGGTGCATCGTCACAATGCAGGCAGGACCGGGGAAAGTTCACGATCTGCGGCGGGGCATCGGGGACCGCGACCTGATAGGAATGGACCCGGTTCAGGAAGGTGCCCGAGGGGTCTGCGCCATAGGCATCCTGATCCGACAGTCCATAACCCTGGTCGTTCCAACCCTTGCACGCGGTCACACAGGCCTGACAGCCGACGCAGGTATCAAGGTCGATCACCAGACCAAGGCGTTTTTCGGTGGTTTGCGGCAAGGCGGTCATCGCGCGGCCTCCCCCGGTGCCAAAAGTTTTCGAAAACTTTTGGCAAAACTTTTGGAAAAGTTCTGCGCCCGGCCCCCTCCGGCACGCGGAAGGTCGGGAAGCGGCTCAAAAGCCGGTTGCGCCTCTTCGCGGGCCAGATCCCCGGCCGCAACCCGTTCAACCCGGACCCGGCAATCAAACCACGCCGCCTGCCCGGTCACGGGGTCTGAGTTTGACAGGCGGTGGCCCGCATGTTCAGCCTTGTCCGGCAGAAGTTCCGAGATCAGGTGGTTGAGAAGGAACCCCGTCGTCGCCTCGGTCGCGTCGGCATCCAGACCCCAGGCGCCCTTGCGCTTGCCGATGGCATTCCAGGTCCAGACCGTGTTTTCGTTCAGCGCGGCCATATGGGCCACGGGCACGGTGATCACCCCGGCGCGGCTGGAGACACGCGCCCAGTCGCCATCGGCAAACCCCTGCGCCTCCCAGATCTTGGTCGGCAGGAACAGGGAGTTCCGCCCCCGGATCTGCCGCAGCCAGGCGTTCTGGCTGCCCCAGGAGTGGTACATGTCCATCGGGCGCTGGGTCAGGGCATGGACGGTATAGCCAAAGGCCGCATCCTCATCCCCGAAGGGGGCATACCAGATCGGCAGCGGGTGCATCGACTGCCTCAACCGGTCACGCAGATGGTCCGGCGGCTGGCGGGGGCCGTAACCTTCGGCGGCCAGCTGGAAGCGGCGCATCGGTTCCGACCAGATGTTGAAAAGATAGGGCTGCGGGGATTCGTAAAGGCCAAGCTTCACCGCCCAATCCTGATAGGCGGCATTCCACGGCTTCATGAACGCCGCCTCTTCCGGCACATGGGCCTGATGGAACGCGCCGTTTTCGATATAGCGCTGCAACTGGTCAGGGTTCGGCGCACCGCGCCCCGTTTCCGACCCATCACCGCGAAAGCCCATCAGCGGGCCGACGCCGGGCCTGCGCTGGTGGTTCACGATGTAATCGGCGTAATCCTTGAACTTCGGGCTGCCATCTTCAGCCACCATGCCCGGCAGGCCCAGCCTTGCACCAAGGTCCAAGAGCACCGACTGGAACCCCCGCACGTCACGGTCGGGGTCCACCACCGGCCAGCGGATCGCGTCACCTGCGGCATCGGGTTCACTGATCGGGCGGTCGAGAAGACTGATGCAATCGTGGCGCTCAAGATATGTGGTGTCGGGCAGGATCAGGTCAGCGTAGGCCACCATCTCGGACGCATAGGCGTCGGAATAGATGATCCGGGGGATCAGATACTCGCCATCCGCGCCCGTTTCCGTCAGCATCTCCATCACGCGGGCCGAGTTCATGGAGGAATTCCACGCCATGTTGGCCATGTAGAGAAACAGCGTGTCGATCCGGTAGGGGTCGCCCGCATGGGCATTGGGGATCAGCATGTGCATCAGGCCGTGGGCGGAAAAGGGGTTCTCCCACGAAAATGCCTTGTCGATCCGCGCCGGGCTGCCATCCGCCAGCAGCGCCAGATCATCCGGCCCCCTGACATAGCCCAGATGCGGGCCGGTCAGGGGCTTGCCGGGCGTGGTCACGAAATGGGGGGTCGGGTGCGCCTCAACCGGTTTCGGGTAGGGCGGTTTCAAGCGATAGCCTCCGGGGGTTTCCACCGCGCCAAGGATGATCTGCAGAAGGTGCAAAGCCCGCGCCGTCTGAAAACCGTTTGAATGGGCCGAAATCCCCCGCATGGCGTGAAAGCTGACCGGGCGGCCGGGCATGTCCTTGTGCGGGTTGCCCCGGAAATCCGTCCAGGGCCGGTCCAGGGTGATCGCCTGGTCAAAGGCGACAGTGGCCAGTTCCGCCGCCAACTGCCGGATGCGCAGGGCCGTGACGCCGCAGCGGGTGGCGACGGCTTCGGGCGCATACTCGGGCTTCAGGTATTCCTCCACCATGTGGCGGAAGACCGTGCGATTGCCCTGCCATTCGGCCCCAAGATCGGGCTGCACGCCCTTGCCGTCCCAGGGTGCAGGGTGGCCAGAGGTCTTGTCGATCACGAAGGGCTGGCTTTCGGCGTTGCGGACGAACAGGCCCTTCTCTGCACCTTCAGCCCCGTTGACCAGCAAGGGCGCGTTGGTCCATTGGGCAAGGTAGTCCAGGTCGACCTTCCCCGCCTCCAGCAGGCAATGGATCAAGGACAGGATCAGCAGGCCATCGGTGCCGGGGGTGATCCCGATCCAGTCATCGGCCACGGCGGAATAGCCGGTGCGGATCGGGTTGACGCTGATCACCCGCGCGCCGCGGGCCTTCAACTTGCCCAGACCGATCTTGATCGGGTTGCTGTCGTGATCTTCTGCCACGCCGAACATGACGAACAGCTTGGTGCGGTCCCAGTCGGGCTGGCCAAACTCCCAGAACGCGCCCCCGATGGTATAGATGCCGCCCGCCGCCATGTTGACGCTGCAAAACCCGCCGTGGGCTGCATAGTTCGGAGTGCCGAAGTTTTGCGCCCACCAGCCGGTCAGGGATTGCGACTGGTCGCGCCCGGTGAAGAACGCCAGCTTTTCCGGTGCAGTTTCGCGCAAGGGTGCCATCCAGGATACAGCGGTTTGCAGCGCCTCTTCCCAGGAAATCACCTCGAACGCACCAGACCCGCGTGGCCCCACCCGTCGCAGCGGCGCGCGCAACCGGGACGGCGCGGTGACCTGCATGATCCCGCTGGCCCCCTTGGCGCACAAAACGCCCTTGTTGACCGGGTGATCCCGGTTGCCCTCGATATAGGTCACCGTCCCGGCCTTGAGGTGCACGTTGATCCCGCAGCGGCAGGCGCACATGTAGCATGTGGTCTGGCGGATCTCATCCGACGCCGGGCGCGACAGGTCGATCTTCGGCTGGTCGTTCATGCGCCCTCCCCGGCGATGACGGCGTGGCTCTCACGGTTCATGACGGCCCGCGCCTCAAGGGCAATCTGGCGCTCCTCATCGGCGGGCACAATCCAGATAGCGACACGGGAGGACGGATCATGCAAGGCGCTTTCGTTCCGCGCGTTGGCAGAGGGATCGGAAGTTGCTTCCACAAAATGCAGCCCGGACAGGATTTTGTCCCGCATCCAGGGGTCATTCTCACCGATGCCGCCGGTGAAGACCACGGCGTCAAGTCCCCCCATCGCGGCGACCATGGACCCGGCATGGCGGATGGCCCAATAGGCGAAATGCTCCAACGCGAACTGCGCCTCTGGTGTGACTGCCGCATGCAGCGCGCGCAGGTCGCTTGATCCGCCAAGACCCAGAAGCCCACTTTCCCGGTTGAGGATTTCTCTGGCACGGTCCAGCCCATGCACCTCAACCAGCCGCAAGACCGCGTTGCCGTCGATGGACCCTGCCCTCGTGCCCATGGTCAGGCCGTCCAGCGGTGAATATCCCATGGTCGTGGCAACCGAACGCCCGTTCACAATCGCGCAAAGCGACGCACCATTGCCCAGATGGCAGGCCAGAAGACGCTGCGGCAATGGCCCGCGCGCCGCCAGAATACGCACCAGGGCAGCATAGCTGATCCCGTGAAACCCGTAGCGGCGGATACCCAGCGCCCGGTCTTGCGGCGGCAAGGCATAGGTGGTGGCGACCTTGGGGTTGGTGGCGTGAAAGGCGGTGTCAAAGACCGCATATTGCGGCAGGTCCGGCAACAATTGCTGAACCGCCGCAATTCCCGTCAAGGCTGCGGGGTTGTGCAACGGGGCCAGCGGCACGGCGGCGGCAATCGCCGTGGCCACCGCAGGGCTGATCCGACAGGCCGCCGTCAGGTCAGGCCCGCCATGCACCACCCGGTGCGCCGCTGCTTGCAGGCGATCCGCCGCGATGCCCGACTTGGCCAGCGCCAGCTTCAGCGCCGCTGCATGGCCGTTGGAGCCGATCTCCTCGACCGTCGCGCGGTGAACCGGATCGGGGCCGTCATAAAACGCCAGTTTCAGCGATGATGAACCGGCGTTCACAATCAGCAGCATCAGATCAGCGCCTTGCCCAGACCCAACGCGGCAAGGCCGCCCAGCAGGATGATCGCAAAACGGCGAAACTCTTGCGGGTCGGTGCCAAAGAAGTGCCGCCCGCCCAGCCAATTGGCCAAAAGCGTCATCGGCAGCGCAAGAAGCGCCATCCACAGCGTATCCCAGCTGACCAGTCCTGCGTACCAGTAAAGGGGGGCGGAGTAGATGTCCAAAAGCGGGAAGTAGGCGATCAGCGTTGCGCGAAAGACGGTGGCCTGCATCGGCTGCGCGGCAAAGAACGCAGCCACCGGCAGCCCCCCCATGCCCGGCGCGTTGGCAAGGCCCGAGATCACCCCCGCCAGCCCGTTGGCGACCCCGCCCCGCGCCTCAGCCGCCATGCGCCAACCGGCCAGCAGCACCGCGCACATCAACAAGACATAGCCCGACACCACGGCGCGGGCCGTGTCTTCGGACACCCCGGTCAGGATCCACAGGCCCACCGGCAACCCGATGGCCGCCCCGCCCAGAAGCCACCAGACCCGCTTCCAATCCACATTCGGCCCGGCCCCCTTGGCCGCCTGCAACGACATCACCGTTTCCAGAATGACCACTACAGCCACAAAGTTCAGCGGATTGGTTACAAGACTGGAGGCCGCAATCAGCAGCGCCGAAAAGCCGAACCCCGAATACCCCCGCACGAACCCTGCAACAAAGGTCGCCACCCCCATCCAGACCAAGGCCATCGGGCCAAGGTCATAGGGCATCACGCCACCACCTGCGGACGCATGTCGGCCTTGGAGATCCCCGCCACCTCAACCGGCTTTTTCATCGCGTCGCGGCGGAAGGGCTCGCCCAGTTCCTGATTGATCAGTGCTTCGATCAGGGTGGTCTTGCCGTGGGTCATCTGGTCATCGACCGCCTTGCGCAGGGCCGCCGTCAGTTCCTCCATCGTGCGGGCCTGCACGCCTTGCAACCCGCAAGCCTTGGCGATGCCGGCATAGCTGACCTGGGTATCCAGTTCGGTGCCGACAAAGTTGTCGTCATACCAAAGGGTTGAGTTGCGCTTTTCCGCGCCCCACTGGTAGTTCCGGAAGACCACCATGGTGATCGCGGGCCATTCCGGGCGGCCAATCGCCGTCAATTCGGTCACCGCGATGCCAAAGGCGCCGTCGCCCGCAAAGCCCACCACGGGCGTATCGGGGCAGGCGATCTTGGCCCCCACAATCGACGGCAGGCCATAGCCGCAGGGGCCGAACAGGCCGGGCGCCAGGTATTTCCGCCCCTCGTCAAAGGTGGGGTAGGCATTGCCGATGGCGCAATTGTTGCCGATGTCGCTGGAAATGATCGCCTCACGCGGGAGGGCGGACTGAATCGCGCGCCAGGCCATCCGGGGGCTCATCCATTCAGGCTTGGCGTCGCGGGCGCGCTGGTTCCAGCTGGTGCCGGGATCGTCGTCTTCGTGGTCCATGCTGGAAAGCTGTTGCGCCCAGGTCGACTTGACCTGCGCGATATGCGCCTTGCGGTCGCTGCGCGCATGGTCACCTGCGGTAGTGGCAAGCCGCGCCAAAACCGCCTCGGCGACCTTTTTAGCGTCGCCGACAATTCCGACTGTGACCTTTTTGGTCAGCCCGATCCGATCCGGGTTGATGTCGACTTGGATGATTTTGGCCGCCTTGGGCCAGTAGTCCAGCGCGTATCCGGGAAGCGTTGAAAACGGGTTCAGCCGGGTACCCAAGCAGAGTACCACATCGGCCCCGGAAATCAACTCCATTGCGGCTTTGGACCCGTTATATCCCAAGGGACCGGCAAACAGCGGATGCCCACCGGGGAAGGCGTCGTTGTGCTGGTAGCCCACACAAACCGGCGCATCGAGGCGTTCGGCAAGCGCCATGCTGGCGGGGATCGCACCCGACAGAACCACGCCAGCGCCGTTCAGAATGACTGGAAACTTCGCTGTGGACAGAAGATCAGCCGCCGCCGCAATGGCCACTTCGCCGCCTGCGGGACGTTCAAACTCCACCATTGCCGGCAGGTCGATGTCGATGACTTGCGTCCAGTAATCGCGAGGCATGTTGATCTGCACCGGTGCGCTCATCCGTTTGGCGTTCAGGATGCAGCGGTTCAGCACTTCGGCGACGCGGGACGGATCGCGCACCTCCTCCTGATAGGCGACCATGTCCTGAAACAGCGCCATCTGCTCCACCTCCTGGAACCCGCCCATCCCGATGGTCTTGTTCGCAGCCTGCGGGGTGACCAGCAGCAGCGGCGTGTGGTTCCAGTAGGCCGTCTTGACCGCCGTGACGAAGTTGGTGATCCCCGGCCCGTTCTGCGCGATCATCATGCACATGCGGCCAGAGGCACGGGTGAACCCGTCCGCCATCATGCCGCCCGACCCTTCGTGCGCGCAGTCCCAGAAGGTGATGCCGGCCTTTGGGAAGATGTCCGAGATCGGCATGAACGCCGAGCCGATGATCCCGAACGCATGTTCGATCCCGTGCATTTGCAGGACTTTCACAAAGGCCTCTTCGGTGGTCATCTTCATCGCATCTCTCCATGGTTCAGATGGCCGCGCACGGCCCTTGTTGGTCACATTACTGCCCCGAGTGAGCCCGCCTTAGGGCCAGATACCCCGGCCCGATAAGGCCAAGCTACCGGCGTGCCTCCACCCCCCCTTTGGTTTGAGAGGGAAGCGGCAAACCCTTTAGATCCGTATTGCTCGCCACCGTCGCGCCATCATCCTTGCCCGCTCCGGCTCGGCGTGCCAGCAGGCCGCCACCTCGGCCGCCGCATGGGCTGCA
This sequence comes from Paracoccaceae bacterium, assembly GCA_031425675.1. Taxonomy (GTDB): domain Bacteria; phylum Pseudomonadota; class Alphaproteobacteria; order Rhodobacterales; family Rhodobacteraceae; genus Tabrizicola. Next base: position 11,077 of record JANPJU010000143.1, read on the forward strand.
CGTCCTGCAGCGTCGCGCGCAAAGCCAAGGTCCAGCCGGGTGTCGCCAAACCGCGCTTCCTCCCAGTCGATCAGCGCAAGCCCGCCCCCGACCAGCCGCAGCACATTGCCGGAATGCACATCGCCATGCACCGCCGCTTGGTCGACCGGATCAACGCCAAGCCGCAGCGGCAGGCGCGGCACCAGTCCCGGTCGCGCGGGCCAAAACCGCGTGGCCCGGTGCATCCGCCGCAAGGTGCGGCGCAGGCCCGGCAGGTCGGCGGCCGTTCCGGGCTGGCCTTCCAGCCAAGGCTCCACCGTCCAGCCCGCGACTGTCAGCGCCCCGCCTGGTGCCGGGATCATCGGCGCCAGGTGCAAGCCCTGCGCCACCGCGACCGCCTGCAGCCGTGCCAGCCAGCGCAGCGACGGCTCGCCCACCGACACCCGGCGTGCGACGCACCGATTGCCTGCAACCTCGATCCGCCAAAGCTGCGACCGCGCGCCTCCGGGCAGCGGGCCAAGGATTGCAGCCCCCCAAGGCGCCAGACCGCCCGCCTCCAACTTGGTCACCGCAAGGCCCGCCCGACCCGCGCGATGCCTTCGGCGATCTTCGGCAAGGGGATCGAAGAGTACGCCAGCCGGTAAAAGTCTCCCGGCCCCTCGCCCGCGAAGAACGCCCGCCCGGGTTCGATCAGCACGCCATCAGCTCGCAATTTCAGCGCCAGAGCGTCGGTGTCCACACCGTCCGGCGCGCGCATCCAGAAGGACGACCCGCCAAAGCCGCCCTGCCCCGCGACCTTCAGCCCTTCGGCCGCAATCGTCTCGGCCATCATCTGGCGGCGGCGGCGGTAGGCACTCTTCATCCGGTTGACCAAGGCGTCGTAGTGTCCAAGACCCAGAAAGTACGCCATCGTCCGCTGAATGTGACCAGGGGGATGTTTCAGCATCAGCCCGCGCAAGGCCCGCGCTTCGGCGATAAAGCCGGGCGGGCCAACCAGATAGCCCAGCCTCAGCCCCGGAAACACGGATTTGGAGAATGACCCGGCATAGACCACCCGCCCGCCCCGATCGAGCGATTTCAACGCCGGGGCCACGGGTTTGAGGAAGCTCATCTCGAATTCATAATCATCCTCGATGATGACGAACCCCTCGCTCTCTGCCGCGTCCAAAAGCGCAACGCGGCGTTCCACCGGCATGGTTGCGTTGGTCGGGCACTGGTGTGAGGGGGTGACAAAGACCACATCCGCCGCCAGTCCCTCAACCGGCAGGCCAAAACTGTCAACGTCCACTGGCACCGCCGTGGCCCCCACCGCTGCCACCACCGCCCGCCAGGCCGGATAGCCGGGATTTTCCACAACTGCCCGCCGACCCGGGCCAAGCAATAGTGTGGCCGCAATCCAAAGGGCGTTTTGCGCGCCAAGGGTCAGCAGCACCTCATCTTCCCGCGCCGCAATCCCGCGCCGGGGCAGGATCGTGCGGAGCAGTTCCTGCACCAGCAGGGGATCATCCCGTTCGTAATAGTCCGAGGTCAGCGCTGCGAAATCCCGTTTGCCAAGCGCCCGCAGCGCACATTGCCGCCAGTTCTGATGGTCAAAAAGCGTGGGGTCCGCCTGGCCGTAGATGAAGGGAAACGGATAGCGGTCCCAATCGTCGGGTCGGGCGACACGTGCAGCACCACTGAACCGCCCGCCGGTCAAGGCGCGAAACTTCACCGCTTCGGCCCGTTGGGCTGCCACCGGAAAGGCCGGGGCGAGGGGCGCGGTGTCCGACACGAAATAGCCTGACCGCCCGGTCGAGGTCAGGTAGTCTCCCGCCACCAGGTCAGAATAGGCCAGCGTCACAGTGATCCGGCTGATCCCAAGATGCGCCGCAAGTCCTCGGGAAGACGGCATTCTTTGCCCAGGTCGCAAACGCCCGGCCAAAATTCCTTGGGTGACCATCGCCCTTATCTGCTGCTGCAGACTGCCCGCGGCACCCGGCGTCAGGTAGAAGGCTTCGACAGGAATGGCCATACGCACCCGGGGTCAACGTCAGGCGCGGATCAAGCCGCAACCCCTGCGCCCAAGTCAAGCGCCCCCGTCGCATCAGACGCTGACATCAGGCCCTGCGGCATCAAAACTGTTGAAACCTGTGCCAACAGGCCCTAACTCAACCATGCCTGACTAGCCCGCCTATCCTGGGGCCTTGCTGCGAGGGCGTAACCGCAGCTGCCGGAGCTTTCCCGGCGAACGATACAGGCCTTGATGCCCGACCCAACTGACCTCCCCCGCTCCGCGACCCCGTCGGCCCGCGACTGGCTCTCCGTGCTCGCGCGGTACCGCGAACCCTCAACCCGACGCAGCCTGTGGGAGTTGGCGTCAACCCTGGTGCCGTTCTTCGCGCTTTGGGCGCTGGCATGGATGGCGCTTTCGGTCAGCCCCTGGCTGGCGCTGGGTCTGGCGATTCTGAACGGTTGCTTCCTGGTGCGCATCTTCATCATCCAGCATGATTGCGGGCATGGGGCGTTCCTTGCGAACCGCACTGCGCAAGACTGGCTGGGGCGCGCTTTGGGGGTGCTGACCTTGACGCCCTATGACGTCTGGCGGCGGACCCATTCCATTCACCACGCCCACCACGGTGACCTGGATGCGCGCGGGATTGGCGACGTGCTGACCCTTACAATCGACGAATACCGCGCCCGCGGTTGGTTCGGGCGGTTGATGTACCGCCTTTACCGACACCCGGTCGTGCTGTTTGTCCTTGGCCCCAGCTATCTGTTCTTGTTGCAAAATCGCCTTCCGCTTGGCCTGATGAACTCGGGCTGGCGGTACTGGACCAGTGCCATGGGCACGAATGCGATGATCGGCATTGGCGTCGGATTGCTGGTGTGGTTTGGCGGACTGCTTCCGGTGCTGCTGATCTTCCTGCCAACTTCGGTCATCGCGGCCACCATTGGCGTCTGGCTGTTTTACGTCCAGCACCAGTTCGAGGAGACACACTGGTCCAAGGGCGAGGAGTGGCAGCTACATGATGCGGCATTGGAGGGATCGTCCCACTATATCCTGCCGCAGCCCTTGCGGTGGTTTTCGGGGAACATCGGGATCCACCATGTGCATCACCTGTATTCCCGCATCCCGTTCTACCGCCTTCCCGAGGTGATCCGCGACCACCGGACGCTTGCCGAAGCGCAGCGCCTGACGGTGCGAGAGAGCCTGCAATCGGTGAAGCTGCACCTTTGGGATACGGTGGAGGGCAAGCTCATGAGCTTCAAGGAAGCGCGCCTGCGGTATGGGGTGGCGTGAGGCGGGGTCGGGTCTGAAGGCTGATCGGTTAACAGACTGCTAAGTTGAAAAGAGCCGGGGTTGGCAACGCTCCCGGCTTTTTCGTGCCAAGTGCTTGAGAACGCCGGGTTTACGGTCAGGTTTTGGGGCCGCAAGGATGTCTGCAAAGCGTCTGGCATCTGTCTGGCATCCGTCCAGACGTGCGGATGGCATTCGGGGCGTTAACCATGTGGGGCGAATCGAGGGGGGCGGTGGGTTGGCACCCACCCTACGAGGAGTCGGGGTGAACCCCGACCTACACGGCTGATGCGTCACCCCTTGTGTCCCGTAGGGTGGGTG